>NZ_JBVBUV010000021.1:0-57326 GCF_057445395.1 Litorivivens sp. | reverse complement strand
AAAAGCTCCAGCATCTTCCAGCCTTTCTCGGGCGGGGCGCCGCCAAATAAAGGTGTTAGATAGAGCGAGCTGTGATCTCCCAGTGTGTTAACCAGCGTGATGGCGTCTTCCGGCGTCAGCACTTGATAGGCGCCACTGTTGCGCACGGTTTCCGCTGTCATACCGCCAGCGTAGGGGCCCATGGGTTTGCCGTAGGCTTCAGCCGTCCATTGGCTGTAGGAATCAAGCACATGCAGGATATGCGGCGCGAGCCATTCCCACTCGGCATCCGGGTCTTCCGATACCCATAACAGGGTTGGTCCCTGTTTGGGATAGGCGCCCGGATCGGCTTTACCCAGATTCAAGCACTCCTTCCGGTAAGGTCGCCAGACTTTTTCGCTAAAGAGCGGAACAAGAAAGCCGTCGGCCATCGCGGCCGCGGCACGGGCTACTTTAGGCGCTGCACCGCCTAGCAGAATGGGAATGGGAGTGCCGGGTACCGGCAGCACCTGACAGGGACGCCCGCGATACTGGAACGGCTGTCCGGTCCAGGCCTGTTTAAGAGTGTTGGCCGTTTCTATCGTAAAATCAAAGCGATCTTTCAGCTCGCGGCCAAACATCGCGAACTCTGCGGGGCGGTAGCCAAAGCCAAGCCCCAGTTCCACACGCCCCTGACTCAGTATCTGCAGCACCGCAAGATCTTCTGCCAGACGGATGGGGTCGTAGCAGGACGCCAGCAGCACCGCTGTACGCAGCCGAATCTGCTGTGTGCGGGCGGCCATAGCCGATGCCAACGTTAAGGGTGAGGGGTTATAGCCATCTTCAGAACGGTGATGTTCCCCGAGCCCAATAACATCAAAGCCAGCATCATCTGCCCATTCGGCCATGTCCAGCGCGGCTGAATACAGGGCTTCACTGGGCGCGCCGAAAGCCGGGGCCCGCATGTCAAAAATCATGACCAGTTCCATGAACTCTCCGCGTATTATTTGTGTGGTATGCGTGCGTTGAATGCTGGCGCGATGCCGAGCTATCTCCCAAAAGGGCATGCTATGCCACTAGCGTGGGCGTTGCAGTAGGCTAAGGTTACGGAAAGATAAAATATCGGCGAGACCGCGGCCGGGTCTCGCGATGGGGTAGACCTGCCGAGCAATTGCTTTGGGCAGGGGGTGAGAAAAGGATTACTTGGGTAACAGCAACTTGCCTGTGCGAATACGCTGCGGGTGATTGCCCACCGGTACGCTGGCCACCTGTTCAGCGGTTTCAAAATCGATAACGACGACGCGATCCTGCTCGCTGCTCGATACATAGCAATGCTTGCCGTCCTCACTTTCGGTGGACCAGTAAGGCTTGGAACCCAGCGGCTCTTCAGACAGGGTGACAATGGTGTAATCGAAACTTTCGCGGTCAACAATAGCCGCATAGCCTGACATGGTTGCTGCTACACAGAGCTTGGTGCCAGCATGGTTCAGCGCCAGCCCGTGGTGTGCGGAATTGAGCTGATACTTACGCAGTGGCAGCGCCGCAATCTGCGGAGGCACCGGCAGATCGACATGGCGGGTAATGCGGTGTTCCTTCAGGTTATATTCAAAGAAACCGTGGAAAAACGAAATCTGCAGATAAGCGTAGCTTTCGTCCGGCATCACCGCCATCGGGCGCACCGCTGAATCCACCCAGTCCATACCGTACTCTTCAAGCTTTGTGCGCATATCCACGGTCTTGAGTACTTCGTAGGTGTTGGCGTCGGCAATCACAAAGCGGCGCTCGCCTTTCAGCCAGTCCAGCCAATCGGATGTGGTGGGTACAAACACGCGGCCTATAGACGCGTGGTAGATGCGTTGGCCATCTTTGGAGTAGTTGCTTTCGTGGGGCTGATCGCCCGGATAAAAGTTGTCTACGATCTTGCCGGTGGCGGTATCAATCGCGTGTACCACGCCGCCCGTAGAGGCAGAGATCAGAAAGATTTTGCCGTCTGGCGATAGCGCGGCGTGGTCTGAGCGAACGCCTTTTACCTTGGTGCGCCAGGCGATTTTGCCGGTTAGAACATCCAGGGCGATAGCATCGGCAAAGCTGGGGCGAGACACATACAGATAGCGACCGTCTTTAGAGGGGAAGAGATCGTCAACCAGCTGGTCATGGCCCTCGCCAATCACGGTGCGGATAAAACGCGCCGCAATACGGCGATAAAGGCTGTCGTTGATTTCCGCAAAGCGCTCGTCAATATCCGGCACTAAGTTGTACCGCGCTAATACCTCAAACGTTTTTGGATCAAACACTTCCGCGGTGCCATCCCAATTGCTGCCTACCACAACCGCACTGCGCAGGTTGGTCGCTGCGGCGTTCACCGGTGTATTGGCTGCCAGCTCAGGGCCAACGGGTTCCAAGGGCCGGGAGGCTAGAAACAGGACGATGGCAATGGCCGCCAGAAGTGACAGCAGCAGAATCTTGATCAGTCGCATAGTGAAATCTCTTGGTTGTCGCAAAAGGCGCTGCGAGAGCACCTGAATGTTGTCAATGATAACAAGATGTGCGGCAAGGGATTGTAAAGTTGGCGACACTTCCTCCAATGCGCTCTCTGGAAGGGCGCTCGCGCAGCTGACGCCATTGCAAACATTAGTTGGCGCTGGTTGGCGCCGGGAGGGCTATCCAGTCGGCAAGCGGGGTGATATCTGACCAGAGTTGATGCCCTGCATCGTTGCTGTGAATGCTGTCGCCGCTATTGTATTGCGGTAGAAAGGTGAGGCCGCCGGGCGCCTCCACTGCAGCGTTGTAGTCCACCACGCCGTCGCATTCGCCACTGTTAAGTATCCACTCATTGAGTTCGGCCCGTTCTCCGTTCAGGTTGGCCGGGCTGGATTGGGCCCCTGGAATCCAGGTGGGACAGAACACGTTGATACCGCGGCTATGGGCCTCGCTGATCACGGAGCGGTAGTTTTCGATAATCTCCTGTGCCGAGCGCGATGACAAATCATTGGTCACCCAAACCACGACCGAGCTAACGCCAGTAGTGCTCCAGATGTCGGTCGCCATCCGGTCCCGACTGGCGGCTTCCAGCGTATCGCCACCGACCGCACGGGTGACAATGGTGTGCCGTTGCCCGTGAGGAACTTCATTGAGCATGCGTACCGAGAGTAGGTCACTGACCCGGCGGTACGCATTCTGTGAAGTGTTGTAGCCGTGAAAGCTGGAGCTGCCCAGAAATGTCATAACGCCAACGGCCTCGTCGGTTAACACATCGACGCCATGTAGTGCATAGGGTCGGCAGCCGTTGCAGATCAGGGGCGTGCCGGGTGGTACCTGGCCGGGCCGGTCATCGATAAGGATGAAATCGGCCCCACTTTCATCGGCCACATCGTTGCCGCTGTTGTCGGCAAGTTTGTAGGACTCATTCCAGGCGGTACTGAACTCTGGCGGATTGTTGTCGCCCTCGATATACAGGCTGATGGCGAGGTCATCCTGATTGTTGACCGTTAGCGCTATGGGGTCGCTTTCGAGTGCTACGGTGTTCGGAGGTATGACCACCGTCGGCTTCCCGCAATTAAAGGTAACCGGCACCGCGCTATTGGTCTTGAGCATCGCGCCACTGGTGCCTTCGCGAATACCAATACTGGCAGCACCGATAATAATTGGCCGGGTTTCGTCCTCATTGAAAAATCGAAGTCGAACATGGGTGCCGCTGGTGGTGACCCTTACGACATTGCGAATGGTTGTGTCGACTGGCGCAGGCCCAGTGCCTTGCTGAACATCCGTTTCGCGGGTACCGCCCCACGCGGCAAGCCACTGGCGGCCGGCTTCGTTGACAGTAGTGCAGGAACTGGTTGCCGTCCCAGCGCCTGATGAGCTAGACGAACTGCTGTTGCAGGATGCCAGGAAGACAAGACTGGCAATCAGGGTTAAGTGCTTAATCATTATTATGGCTCGAGAAACGGTTTTACGCAGTGTAGATAAAATGATCGCAGTGATCATCACCTTGTTGGATGTCATGGGAGACATGCATTTGTGGTTCTGCAAAATTGCACCTGCCGGCAGATTTTTTGCGATGCAAAATACATCAGTAGCTCAGTGCAAGCCGTAGGGCATTTTTTCATACTGTGGCATGATATTTTCGCTCGCGCTGTTGAGCGAGAATAGCCAACTCAGGAGTGATTATGAAAAAGACAATCGCCGCTGCGGGTCTAAGCCTGTTTCTGACGCAGGTCGCCACGGCCGAGACATACGGAAGCGTATCGTACGCACTGTTCGAAACTGAAATCATAGGTATTGATTTTGACACCCCAACGTTGCAGTTTGCGCTTGGCAATCAGTTTGATGACAACTGGGGAGTAGAGCTGCGATTTGGTGTGGGTACCGACGAAGACCGTGCGTTTGGTCTGGATATGGAAATCAGTCAGTACTATGCGCTATACCTTAAACCCACCCTGCCGCTCGCAAACAATGTGTCGCTCTATGCCCTTTTGGGTGTTGCAAACACTGAGGTTGATACCAGTGTCGGTGAAGACGACGACAGCGATATAAGCTACGGTTTCGGCATTGCTGCCGAGGTCAACCCGGGTGTCGATCTGTTTGGCGAGTATATTAGTTTGTACGATGATACTGACGACGGTATCAGTGTTGAAATTAAAGGCTTTAATATTGGCGTAGGCTTAACTTTCTAATCTGTCTTCTGATTTTTCAGAGGTAAAACGGGAGGCAAAAGCCTCCTGTTTTTTGTCGGCGAAAAACCTTCTTCTGCATTGCTCCTGGTTCAGGAAGCACGCATAAAATTACGGCTTGAGAATTCTGCTCAGGCTGGCCGCAATATCATTGATCTCTGCCAGACAAACTTCGTGCTGCATGGGATAGGTTTTGTAGGAAGGGGCGTAGCCGAGGGCTTCCAGCGCAGCCACCGTTTGACGGCCCAGGGTTTCCGGTGCCATAGCGTCGTGCGTGCCGTGGAAAACGTCAATGGGAATGTCGCGGTTTGCCGGGTGTGGCTTGGTCGCATTCGGTACAGCAAAAAAGCTGGACAGTACCAATAAGCCGGCGAGCTTGTCTGAATGGCTCAATGCCGTATGCAGCACCACAGCGCCACCTTGGGAAAAACCGGCCAGTACAATACGCTCGGTTGGAATGCCGCGCTCAACTTCGCGCTCAATCAAGGCGCGTGTTGCCGCTACGGATTCGAGCAGTTGCGTCTCATCAACGGCGGTATCCAGATCCATGCCGCGAATATCAAACCAGGCGGGCATGCGCATGCCACCGTTGATCGTTATCGGGATGGATGGTGCGTGTGGGAACACAAAGCGCACGGCGAGTTCTTTTGGTAGACGCAACTGAGGAACAATCGGCTCAAAATCGTGGCCATCGGCGCCAAGACCGTGCAACCAGATCACCGACGCGGTGGCGGGTGTATCCGGTTCTATTTCCACACAGGGCAGGTAGTGCATTGCTTGTATCTCACCATTGAAATTCGAATGTCGCAGCGTACCGAATATGGCTGCTTATATGCAATTCTTCCACAGAGCCGCCAGTACCAAGATGTCATGTCCGGACCGGACCAGAAAATGGGTCGGCTGAATAGTTGTACGCTGTTTACTTATTTTCTGTCGCTGCGTCGCAGTCAGCACCAATTGCGTACACTGGGTGCACGTTGATTAGACTGAGAGCCGAAGAAGCTATGACTACTATCGCACCCTTGGACTTTGCTGAGCGCTATGGACCTTGGGCATTGGTATTGGGTGCCTCAGAAGGTGTTGGTTCAGCCTTTGTGGAGGCGCTGGCGGCCCAAGGGCTAAATGTGGTGCTGGTATCACGTCGGCAGGAGGCACTCGATCAAGTTGCCGAAAAAGTTCGCGCAGACTATGGCGTTGAAACGCGAGTCATTGCCTTGGATCTATCGCTCGCCAACGCGATGCAATGCCTGTGTGCGGCGCTGGGAAATTTAGAGGTGGGCTTCGTCGTAAACTGCGCGGGCGGTGATACCGGAAACGATCACTTTCTTGATCGGGATCTCGATGCTGATGAGGCTATGCTATTTCGAAATTGCACCTTGCTAATGCGTGTTTGCCATCATTTTGGCGCGCAAATGGCCGCTCGCGGTCGCGGTGGTATTGTCAACATGAGTTCTGGCGCAGCGGTGGCGGGCACTCCTGGCCTGGCGACCTACGCGGGTACAAAGGCCTTTGATCTTCTCTTTACCGAAGCGTTGTGGGGTGAATTAAAGCCAAAGGGGGTAGATGTAATCTGTCTGATGCTTGCCGATACCGATACGCCTACCTTGCGCCGTCAGATGCTGCTGCGCGGAAAACTCACTTCGCTTGAGCAGGCTCCCAAAGGTGCCACGCCGGCCCATGTTGCCGCTGAAGAAGCGCTTCGTTATCTCGGCAAAGGCCCCACCCGTGTTGTATCCCGTAAGTTGCGAATAGGTAGTCGGGTTATGGGCTTTCTGGGGCGTAATAGGGCCGTGGCGTTGATGACGGTTGCGGCGAACAAGATTATGGGAGATAACAGACAAATAGTGGGCAGCGATTAAAGGCTTTTCGTGATTGGTGATATCTTTCTTGAGTGGGCTGATCGCTATGGCGATTATGTATTGCTATTGGTGCCTGCCATCGCCTTTTTGGAGGCAAGTGTTGGTATAGGGTTATTTGTGTCCGGCGCCATATTGCTCAGCGTCTGTACCATGCTTTACACACAGGGTATTGCCACTCTCTATCAAATGCTGCCGTTGGCCTTTCTGGGCGCCACGAGTGCAGATCATATCGGCTACTTTCTGGGGCGCCGCGCAGGGCCCGCATTTCATCACACCCGGTTCGCGCAGCGCTATGCCAGTCGGCTAGACAAGACTGAACAGCTACTGACAAAGCACGGTGAGCTATCCATTATTCTCGGTCGCCTGATACCCGCAGTACGAAGCGTTGTGCCGCTGCTTACCGGCATCAGTGGATTGCCGGCGGCTCGGTACACGCGCTATGACCTGATAGCCTGCTCTGTATGGGCGGGCGGGCTTGGTCTATTGGTGGTCAGTATAGGCGGCTTGATTAACCAGGCCGAATAAGCAGCAAGCCCGGCCGGCTAAAGTGGCAGATTTTGCTACCTATTACTGTGAGAACCATTGCCGCGTTAACGATTGCCTTACTCATCCGGCAATACCAAACCATCTACCGGTCTGAAGCCAATGCGGTGGTAATAGCCGGGGTCGCCCAACCATACACAACCATTAGCCTTCAGGCTTTTGAACTCCGCTAAGGCGCGCTTCATTAACCTAGCGCCAATTCCCTGGCTCTGTTTGCTAGGCTCAACCGATATTGGCCCCAGCCCAAACTAACCCGTCGAGTGATCCGTCACCGGCGACAGTGCCACATGCGCAACAATTTCACCGGATTCTTCTGCAACTAACGAAACTTTCAATGCCTCGGAATCTCGCAGCGCTTTAGCAATCAATTGTTTGGTGTGGTCAGGGTGAGTTGCATTCAGAAAGGCGGCAATAGTCAGGGTGTGTATGCCATCTATGCTAGGGCATCTCGTTGTCTCCTATGGACTGGTTTATCTTATAGTCGAATGGCAATGTCTGAATTCGACAGGCCGCGACATTTTTTTTCATGTTTTTGCAGGAGGGGCAGAGGCCCGGCGCAGTGGTACCATGCGCACTTGTGATTACTTTAGGGTGGGAATATGACACTGGAGACTCTGCTCGCCAAAGAGGCCATTCGCGATCTGGTACTGCGCTATTGCCGGGCGATTGATCGACGAGATTACGCGGCGTTAGCGGCGCTTTACCACGATGATGCTACCGACGATCATTCTCCGATGTACTGCGGGAGTGCCGCGGGCTATCTGGAGTGGTTGCCGTCGATGCTGGAGACGATGACAGTGACCTCTCATATGGTGCAGAACCATCTGATAGCAGTGGAAGGCGATCGTGCGGAGGGTGAGGTGACGATGGTGTCGTACCATCTGACGAAAGACGAGCAAGGCAATGATGTGGAAATCATTATCGGCGGGCGTTATCTCGACAAGTACGAGCAGCGCGCTGGTCAGTGGCGATTCAGCCACCGCAAGATTGTGATGGACTGGAATCAGATTCAGCCGTCCACGTGTCAGTGGGATTCACCGCTGGTGGCCGGCACGCCGGTGGGAGCTCGCTGTGACAGTGATCCGGCGAAAGCGTTTTTCAATCTGCTGACGTTTGCGAGCTGATCATGGCTGCCGAATTGAATGTGATAACGCATGCCATACAGCAAGCGGTGGCGCCGGTTTTCCTGCTGGCGGGGATTGGCGGCATTCTCAATGTGTTGACTGGCCGACTGGCGCGGATTATTGACCGCAGCCGTGCCCTGCATCAGCGTCTAGAGCACGCTACGGATGAGCGCGCGCTGGCGATTACTCAGGAACTGAAAACGCTGACCAAGCGGGGTCGGGTAGTGCATCGGGCCATTGGCTTCAGTACCGGCAGTGCCTTGTTGGTGTGCGTGGTGATAGCGAGCCTGTTTATCAATGCGGTGATGGGTTGGCACAGCGGCACGGTTGTGGCGGCGCTGTTTATACTGGCGATGGGCTTTCTGATTGCATCGTTGACCGGATTCTTGCGGGAAATCCAGCTGGCTACACGGGTAATGCTCAATGGGCCTTAAGCGGGCAGATGTGTTACTGGTGGAGCAGGGTGTGGCGGAATCGCGCGCGCAGGCCCAGCGCTGGATAAGCGAAGGCAAGGTGTCGGCGGCTGCGGTGGTGGTAACGAAAGCCAGCCAGAAGTTTGAGGCGGATACGGCATTTTCCGTGCAGCGCGATGCGCTGGACCGGTTTGTGTCGCGCGGCGGCTTAAAACTCGCGGCGGTTCTGGAAAAGGCATTTTTCCCGGTGCGCGGTGTGGCGCTGGATGTTGGTGCCTCTACCGGCGGCTTTACTGATTGTCTGTTGCAGGCCGGTATCGATCAGGTAGTGTGCGTCGATGTTGGGCACGACCAGCTGGCCGAAAAAATTCGCAGCGATGCACGCGTGGTTAATTACGAAGGTATCAATGCGCGCGATCTGCCGCAGTCGTTGTTGCAGCATGCGCCAGATGGTTTTGATCTGGCGGTGATGGATGTGTCTTTTATTTCCCAGACCAAAATTTTGCCGGGCCTGCCTGCCTTGATGAAGCCTGATGGGTGGCTGGTGTCGCTGGTGAAGCCCCAGTTTGAGGTTGGGCGCGAATACATAGGCAAAGGTGGGCTGGTTCGTGACACGTCTCGCTACGCGGTGGTGAAGCAGGAAGTTTGTGACTGTGCGCGGGCGGCGGGGCTAGAGATTATCGATTACTTAGATAGCCCGATTGAGGGTGGCGACGGTAATCGCGAGTTTCTGTTGGTGGCGCGGAAAAAGCGTTCGTAAGCCGAGGACTGCTGCGAAACGAACCTGCCGGTGAGGCGGGCTTTTACCTGATTATGGATGAGCCTGCGGTCACCGGCGAAAACACATGCAATACCTAATAGATTGGCGGCTCATCCACTTCACTGGGCGGATACTTTTCGGTATCCGGTTCGTGGAGTTCATGAAAGGCCTCTACCCGCGATAAAACCCGATCGATCTCAGTGCTGTATTTGGCAATATGAAACAGGGCTTCGCCTTCATGCACCAGCGGCAAGTAGGTGCGGCCGATAATAATGCCGTCGCTGGGTGCAGTGATTTCCTGACTTTTACTGCCAAAAGGGTCGGAGACCATCGCGACAATATCGCCCTTGGAGACTCTGGCGCCGTTGGGCACTAGCGCGCGCAAGATGCCGCTTTCGGATGCCCGCACCCAGTAGGATTCTTCGGAAATGATCGGCGTTGGCTTGCTGCGTTTGCTACGTGACGGTGGCAGCATATTGATGTGACGCATCACATTAATCACGCCCTTTACGCCAGCGCGAATAGCTACTTCATCAAAGCGCAGTGCTTCGCCTGCTTCGTAAGTGATTACCGGGATGTTGATATCCGCCGCCACTTCTCGTAGTGAGCCGTCGCGCACCCGAGAGTGCAAAACAGCCGGCACGCCAAAGACTTTCGCCATGTCAGCGGTAGCGGGGTTGTTCATATCGGCGCGAATCTGCGGCAGGTTGCCGCGGTGTCGGGCGCCAGTATGCAGATCAATGCCGTGAGTGCAGTGGGCCACAATGTCGTTCATAAACGTGTGGGCAACCCGGCCCGCCAGTGAGCCTTTTGCGGAACCGGGAAAGGAGCGATTCAGGTCGCGACCGTCAGGCAGGTAGCGGGAGTTGTTGAGAAAGCCGTGTACGTTGACGATGGGGATCGCCAACAGCGTGCCGCGCAGGTTTTTCATGGCTGGGTGTTGCAGCAGGCGGCGAACAATTTCCACCCCATTGATCTCGTCGCCGTGAATAGCGGCACTGACAAAGAGTGTGGGCCCGTTGCGCTTGCCGCGTACAGCCTGTACTTCAATGGAGAGATCGTTGTGGGTGTAAAGGCGAGCGACCGGCAGCCGAATAACTTCTCCGCTGCCGGGGGCTATATCAAATTTATCTGCGACCACGTTAGCCTTGTCCGCGAGTGCGTGTTTTAGACGGCTCGGCATTGTTTTCGATAAATTCGATGATGGCGCCGGCCACATCTTTGTTGGTGGCGTTTTCAATGCCTTCCAGACCGGGTGAAGAGTTTACTTCCATCACCAGTGGCCCGCGCGCGGAACGCAGCAAGTCTACGCCTGCGACATTCAACCCCATGATTTTTGCTGCTTTGACGGCAGTTGCACGCTCGGAGGGCGTCAGTTTGGTGAGCTGTGCGACACCGCCACGGTGCAGGTTGGAACGAAATTCCCCGTCTTGCGCGGTACGTTGCATGGCCGCCACAACCTTGTTGCCGATAACCAGACAGCGCACGTCAGAACCACCGGCTTCCTTGATAAATTCCTGCACCAGGAAATCCGCTTTGAGCTCACGGAAGGCATCAATAACCGATTCGGCAGCCTTGATGGTTTCCGCCAACACCACCCCTTTACCTTGGGTGCCAGACAATAGTTTCACCACCAGCGGTGCACCATTGACCAGTTTCATAAGCTCTTTGGTGTTGTGCACCTCATGGGCAAAGCTCGTGCGCGGCATGCCCACTTTTTTGCGTGACAGCAGCTGCAGCGAGCGCAGTTTGTCGCGCGAGCGCACCAGAGCCACCGATTCGACCAGGCTGTATACACCGGTCATTTCAAACTGACGAATAACCGCCTGCCCGTACTGGGTGATGGAAGCGCCGATACGGGGGATAACCGCGTCGTAGCCTTCAAGCTTGGTGCCTTTGTACCAGATGGAGGGTTGGTCTGAACTCAGCTCCATGTAGCACTTCAAGGTGTCGAGCACGTGTACTTCGTGCCCGCGCTGTTTGGCGGCTTCCACCAGTCGCGCGGTGGAATACAATCTGCGGTTGCGCGACAGAATACCGATTTTCATTTGTTGGACTCCTTGGTCCCGTGTGGAACATCCTGTGTAGGTGCTGTGCTGAGACAGTAGGATCGTGCAGGGTCTACCAGATACCGCCCTTTCAGAGCGGTACGGCCAACCAGCATGCGAAACAGCATATTGGACCGATTAAACAGTGACAGTTCGGCCAGGAACGTGTCGTTGCCGATTTTGAATGGCGTCTCAATAATATAGCGCATGGTTTTGTGGCCGCCAGAATCGGTGATGCTGCGATAATCTTTTATCGGCGCCTCACACTGAACTACCTCGTCATCGCTATGCTGCTGGGGGTGTATGGCAAATCGAACCCACTGTTCGCCATCCTTCTCAAAAGGTTCAATGTCAAATGCGTGAATGGAGGAGCTGCGGGCCCCGGTATCGATTTTTGCCTTGATTTTGCCCAAGTGAAGATCGGGCAGTTCCACCCATTCTCGCCAGCCGATAGCCTGTTTTTCCACGCCAGCCTCTGTGCTCATTATGTTCGCTGAGCATAACGATAAACGGTTGTCGTTAATAGGGTTTTCCGCACAAGTACCACCGTGTTCAGGCAAAAAAAATGCTTCTTCACAAATTCAGTTGGATAGGCTTTAGTTTAGATGCTTAAAACGCCTCCTACACCGTCTCCCAGAGGAGCAGGGGGCGTTTGCTAGCGAACGAAGAGAGCACCATATGGCGATTGTTGAAGCACGTGCATTTACGACAGGCAAAAAAAAGCACCCAAGTGGGTGCTGAAGAGGGGGTTCGTTGTGCTAAGACCGTGGATGAGCACTGAATTAAAGGTTACGCAAAATCCGCGGGCGTATTAATCCGTAGATTTACCTATATCGTTAGAGTCTTATACTGCCGGGGAATGCGGTGTCAGGGCACGTTATTTGAACTTGAGCAGCTGCTCCGGGGTATCGGTGAAATCCCGGCGTGAATTGGGCAGTCTTACCGCCTGCTGCACGCGACCCTCGGTATAGGTATGGCAGGCCCCCGGTATATAAGGTGTGTCGTCACCGCGCATGCCTTCCATCGCTTTGGCATCGTGGCGGCGCGCAGAGGATACGAAGTAGCCTTTTTGAAGTACAAAAGCCGCTTCGCGCAGGTCACCGGAGAAATACTCGCTGGCCCAAGCGGCAAAGCCCTTGAACAACGGTTTGTCGCTTAACTCGCGGGGCGCGATTATCTGCCATTGGAAGGTTTTCAAATGCAGCATTTCTTCGCCGTTTAGCCATACTCTGGCATCGGCAGGTTGGCCGTCTTTTTCGTCGGTAACCTCAACGGCGTACAAGCGTTCAGGCTCACTTCTGACGGCGTGCGCAATGGCCAGCACGGTTAGATCAAACAGGTGAGTGCAATTGCTAAACGGGTTTACCTGGGCAATGACGGTTTTGGGCTCGCTGCCCAGCGTGACGCCGACCATTGCTTGCAGAGGCTCTGTTGCGCTGGCGCAGGTGTTATAGGGGATGCGCAGGGTTTCAGCAGTGATTGCGGTAACCTGACGGCCATCGTGTTGCAGATGCACGCGAAAGCCATGGCAGTCGTCTTCCAATTCCGCCAGCACGGCCCCTGCTTGCTGGCTGAGCCGAATATGGCGTCGGTAGCTGCCCGAGCCGTAGTATGGGTTTTCGGGGAATTGTGCCTGGAAATTGCGGTCTGATGCTGTAGTCGACATAAGAAACGGTAAACAGTTTACTTCGGCTGCACAGTGTACCATCGCATGGCGATGGCGCCTGTAGTCTGAATGGGGTCAAATCGAGATCAATGACAAGCGGCAGATTATGGAAACTGCCGTAAAACTCAACCGGAGAAAGTGAGTATGTGGGTTCGTATCCTATTGTTTTTCTTGGCTATTGCCTGGACGCCTTACGGCATGTATTGCCTGTTCTTCCCAGAGTTTCTGGGCCCGGTGGCGGGGCTGGAGGCGGTTAGGCCCGAAGGTGTAACAGAGCTGCGCGCCATGTATGGCGGGGTTCAAATTGCGGTGGGCCTGTCTGCGCTGCTGGGATTTTTCCGCGTGGTTTACTTGGATAAAGTATTGTTTGTACAGCTCATGGTCTTGGGTGGCCTTGGCTCAACTAGGCTGTTAAGCGCTGTATTCAGCAGTGACTGGAGTGTGTATACCATTGGGGCGCTGGTTTTTGAGTGGGTCTCTTTTGCCCTGTGTGTGGCGGCTTCGCGTGCGCAACCGGCTCATCTATAAAGCCTGAATGACTAACCAGCTAAGGCGCTGAAGGGAGTATCACTGTGAATGAATATGAACAGATCATTAGCCTGATTTCCCTCAGTATGGGGGTGGCCTGGGCTTCAGGCCTGAACCTGTATGCGGCGATCTTGGTGCTGGGCTTCGCTGGCAGTACCGGTAATTTGGATTTGCCGCCAGCGCTTGAAGTGTTGCAGGACCCTATGGTGATCATGGCAGCTGGCTTGATGTATGGCGTTGAGTTTTTTGCAGACAAAACCCCAGGTGTCGATACCGCCTGGGATTCGCTGCATACCTTTGTGCGGATACCGGCAGGTGCTATGTTGGCGGCGGGCAGTGTGGGCGATGTAACACCGGCGCTGCAGGTGGCTGCCGGTATTCTCGGCGGTTCTCTCACGTCGGTTACTCATGCAGCGAAAGCCAGCTCCCGGGTGCTGATCAACACGTCGCCGGAACCTTTCACAAACTGGGGGGCGTCGGTTACTGAAGACGTGGCCGTGTTTGCTGGCTTGTGGACGGCGCTGAATCACCCGGTGCTGTTTCTGATTCTGCTGGTGCTGTTTGTGCTGTTGTTAATCTGGATGCTGCCCAAATTGTGGCGTGGCGCGATGCTGGTTTTGCGCAAGGTGGGCGAGTGGTTGGGGCTGGTGGATAAGAATGCGCCGGCTGACCCGTTATTGCCGGGCCTTGACGACACCGTAGAGAAGCTTCAGCGATTGCAGGAATTGCGAGAAAGTGGCGCGTTGACGGACGAAGAATTTGAGCTTGCCAAGGCTAAAGTGCTGGGAGTGATGTCCGAATAGGTCGGCGTAAGTGCGTGGGCTTCAGATCGGGAAGAACCAGGGCCAGACCAGCGCATCTAATACGGCGGTCTGAAAGCAGAAGAATACATACCCGCAAAGGGCAAGTGTCAGAAAGGTGCCGCGTTCAGGGGCGTGTCGATAGAGCTCGTAACCCACCAGTAATGCGCTGAAACCGGTACCAAACAGGACGGCGCGAATGCTCCACCACAGATCTGCGTTTGGCGCGTCCAGCAGGGCGAAGCTCAGCGGCATCCACAGTGCGGAGCAGAACAGAATAAGGAAATACAGTGCATTCAGGCGCTCAAACAACAGGCCGCCACTGGAGGTGCGCGTGTTCGCGGGCACTTTCAGCAGCGCGTAGGCAAAAACCAGAAGGTAGCCGGCGGCCGCCAGCACCATATTGATAGTATACAGACCGAGGAGGTGCTGCGGCACCTCGCCCCACAACGCTTCCACCGACTCCGGGTAAGCGCTAAAACCGTAGCCGTAGCTGCCTAAAACGGCGATGCCTCCAAGTATGTTGATGATCACGAATAGCACTTTCATGGGGGCTTCCACCAGAGTTTGGCCCTTGTACGCTGCGCGTGCGCGGGCCGATCATGGATAACGGTTACTGCGGCAGTGAATCCATCAGCAGTACCGAGCTGGCGATGGCCAGGGTCAGCCAGGACCCCAGCGTACCAAGAAAGCGGGCGGTGCTGACCCCGGACGTGCTGCTCAGCCCGGCGGCATGCAATACGCGCGAAACTACCAGCGTGATACCCAAGCTATGCACCAGTGCCGCACTGTTGCCATTCATTTCGGTCAACAGAATCAGCAGCAGGGTCAGTGGTACGTATTCGGTGAAGTTGGCCTGAACGCGAATGGTGCGTTGCAGTTCGGCGTTGCCGCCGTCTCCAAAGCCTACTTTGTGGGTCCGTCGGGCGTTGACCACGCGCGAAGACAGCGCCAGTAGGAGAATGCCACAGAGGCCTGCGTAGAGGGGGGTGATCATAATGCGTCCTTATTGGGTTGGTTGAATTTTCGGTAGCTTACCTGTCGCGTTAGCCACGGCAAAGATCGAGCCAGCGTTGAATGCCGGCACTGCGATATTTCTGCTTGTGAAGCACGAAATAGAAGTGGCGGCCAAAATCTTTGGCGGTGGTGCGCACGGGCTTGAGGCGCCCGCTGCGAAAGGCATCTTCCAGCGTGATCGCAGAGAGGCAGCCCAGACCTAGATTGGCCTCCACGGCGCGCTTAATTGCCTCGGTGTGTTGGAGTTCAAGGGCAATATTGAGCTGTGGTAACAGGCCGTGCATCGCCCGATCAAAAGCTTGGCGCGTACCGGATCCGGTTTCCCGCAAGATCCAGGGTTCGGCCAGAAGCGAGCGGTCACTAACCCGTTGGCCACTGGCAAATGCGTGTTGGGGGCTGCAGAACACCACGAGCTCGTCCTTGCGCCAAGGGATAATATCCAGGTCCGGGTGGTGAAAATCCCCCTCTATCAGACCGATATCCAATTCGAAATCCAGCACTTTGTTGGTGATGTGCTCGGTATTGGCCACCTCCAATTGCACCCGTGCGCCCGGTTGTTCGGCCATGTAACGGGCAACAATGCCGACCGCGAGATAGTTGCCGATAGTGAGCGTGGCACCCACCTTGATCTGGCCAATGTCGGTGTGCCGGGTCAGCGCCTGTTCGAAGGCTGTCGCCTGCTCCAGCAGTGCTTCGGCCTGAGGTCGCACAGCGCGGCCGAGCTCATTAATTTGTAAGCGCTTACCAACCCGGTCGAATAACTGCACGTCGAATTGCTGCTCCAGCTCTTTCAGCGCGCCGCTGGCTGCAGACTGGCTCATCGCAAGATGGCTGGCTGCGCGGGTGATATTTTCGTAGTGGGCAGCCGCAAGGAAAACCTCTAGTTGGCGAAGGGTATAGCGCATAATCTGTAAAATCGATAAGTCATATTTGAATAACCCATTTTACCGATGTTTAGCCGCGGGTCTATAGTGGCCTCACATTTGGCTAACAGTGAGTTTTGCGCCATGACAACCTTGGCAACCGAACGCGTCACCGACATACATCACTGGAACGAGCGACTGTTCAGTTTCAAAACCAGCCGCGATACCGGGCTGCGTTTCGAAAATGGTCATTTCGTTATGATTGGCCTGCCCGTTGAGGGCAAGCCCCTGTTGCGGGCCTACAGCATTGTCAGCGCCAATTATGACGAAGAGCTGGAGTTTCTCAGTATCAAGGTGCCTGACGGCCCGCTCACCTCGCGCTTGCAGAATATCAACGTTGGGGATGAAATCTTTGTCAGCCGTAAGCCGACCGGCACTTTGGTGGCAGACCATCTGCTGCCGGGCCGAAACCTGTATATGTTTGCCACCGGCACAGGGCTGGCGCCGTTTATGAGTATTGTCAAAGACCCGGAAGTGTATGAGCGCTTTGACCGCATCATTCTCTGTCACGGGGTGCGCTATGCCAGTGAGTTGGCGTACGCAGATTTTTTGACTGACGAACTGCCGCAGAACGCGTTTTTTGGTGAGCAGGTGCAGGAAAAGCTGATTTATTTTCCCACGGTTACTCGCGAGCCGTTTCGCAATCAAGGGCGCTTGACGGATCTACTTGCTAGCGGCGCGTTGTTCGACGCCATCGGCTTGCCCGCGCCCAACAAGGACGACGATCGCTTTATGTTGTGTGGTAGCCCCGGCATGTTAAAAGACATGACAGCGCTACTGGATGAGCGAGGGTTTAAAGAATCGCGCAATGGCTATCTTGGCGAGTATGTGATTGAGCGTGCGTTTGTAGAGAAGTAATCGCCGGGTAGCAGCGAACAATCTTTGGGCGGTGACGGCGCGCGGCTGTCACCGCCCTTTTTTATGTCTTATCGCAATGTCGAGTGGCAATTGAAGCGTTTCAACACGGCGTGGTGTCGTGCGATACCCATGCGGCAGCACCCCCCCGTTCTGTCCTTCTGCCAACGGGAGGGAGGGAATCGAACATCCAAACCAAAGCCAATCCACCTGAGTTTACGAATACCCTTTTTATGCTGAAAAAACTGAGGCGAAGGGATTAAAAAATACTCACTACGACCCCGGTTTTTTCGTGGTAGGGTACGCGATCGATGGAGATGTTCATTCAAGAGGGAAGCCTGTGAAACGTGTTCTGCTGGTTATTGTTGCGTTGTTGGTCGTAACGGGTCTGGTGCTGACTTTTGCCAAGCGGCCTGAGCCGCTCGATCCGGCGCTGGAGAGCGCGAAACGCTTGCATGACGGTCCGCACACGGTGGCTTACTACGACGTGACCCTAACCGATACCACGCGCCCCAGTCAGGCTCACGGTAATTTTGAGGGTAGCGATTCTCGTGAGCTGAAAACTCGCATCTGGTATCCGTCAGATTTGTTGCGTGAAGGACGTCCGGCGGCGAAGCCCTTACCTTTGCTTATCTATAGTCACGGTTTTATGTCGATGCGCACTGGCGGCGCTTACCTGGCAGAACATATGGTGAGTAAAGGTTATATCGTGGCGGCGATGGACTATCCGCTGACAAACTATTCGGCACCGGATCAGCCCTATGTGGTGGACGTTGTAAACCAGCCTGGCGACGTCAGTTTCTTGCTGGATCACTTTACAAGCTGGCACCGCGACCAGGGCAATCTGTTTGAAGGAGCGGTTGATGAAACACGTATCGGTGCTTTTGGGTTGTCGCTGGGCGGTATGACAACAACCATGGCGGCATTTCATCCGCGTTTTCGCGATCCGCGCATTGACGCCGCGGTGTCGATTGCTGGTCCCAGCTTCCCGTTCACTGAATTGTTTTACAGCCATCGCCAGCTTCCCTACATGATGATTGCTTCGCCAATTGATGCGCTCGTTGATTACCGGGCCAATGCGCTACCGACTCTGTTAGTGCCTGGTGCAATTCTGGTGACTATTGAAGATGCCAGCCACACTGGCTTCGCCGACATGGCAAAAATGCTGCGTTTCATGCGCAATCCCGACAAACTGGGGTGTGACCAGGTGAAGTCCAATATCGATGCGTCTAGCGAGGACACCTGGTACCACCTGATTGGCACGCCCGAAGAGGGTGTGGCGGCAATTGATGCGCCACCTTTGTGTGAAATGGACCCCTTGCCTGTTGGGATGAATCCGGTGCGCCAGCATTGGCTTAATCAGCTTGCGGTGTCTAGCTTCTTTGAGAGCCATTTTGCTGAAGATCCGGCAGTGAGACGCGGCAATCGTGACTTTTTGTTGAACACTTTGCCGCGCGAGATTGCAGAGGTCAGGGTAGACGTGAATAATAACTAGGGCAGCCGCATAGGGCTGCGCCACAATAATCACAATATAAGCAAAGAAGGTAAATTCATGACGACTGCTCTGTGGTGTTTGTTCGCGACGGCACTTATTCCAACACTGCTAGCCTTTACTGGCGGCTTCTTGCGGCACAAAGAACTCGGTAAAGCGGACAATAAAAATCCGCGGCTACAGTATGCGCAGGCGACCGGTATTGTTTCCCGTGCTTTTGCTGCCCAGCAGAATGCTTGGGAAGCATTGATTCTGTTTTCCGCTGCTCTCCTTGCCTCTTATATTGCAGGCGTACCCCAAGAAAAACTGGCCAGTATCGCGCTGATATTTGTTGTTGCCCGCGTGTTCCACGCCATTTTTTATCTTGCGGACAAAGATGCCTTGCGCTCCCTGGCTTATCTGGTTGCACTGGGTAGTGTGATCTGCATTTTTGTGATGGGCGCCTAAGGTTATTGGTGGCCTGAGGCTGCTGGTGCCTGGGGAGTGTTTGTGAAAAGCATAACGCTAGGTAAATGGCGCTCTTTGTGCGCTGTGACTTTAGTTTGGGCTGGCATCGCATCCCCCGCAGGTGCTGACTACGCCGCGTTTCAGCTGGACGCAGCCAATATGGCGTCGGCGGCGCGCGGTGGCGTGGATGCCATCGCCGGTCGCGGCGACTGGTGGCTGACCAACGGCACTCTGTGTGCTGCGATCAGCGATGTCGAACACGACGCTGGAATCGTCGCCGGTGGCGGCAGTTTGATCGACTTTGGATTCTGTGGCCGCGATGACGATCAGTGGACCTATGCCAATCTGCTGACTGGATTGGCCAAGGAAAAAGCGATTCGCGCCAGTGAAATTCTGGCCAAGTCGGGCGCCTCGAAGGCTGAAGTTGTGGTGGTGGGTGAAGACGGCGGTTTGCGTCAGACACTGCGCTACGTATTTAGCGAATCTGACCCCTCGGCGCTATCATTATGGGTGGAGGTAGAGCGGCTGGCTCCCGGACGCCCAGTGCGGCTGAGTGGCTTGCTCACACTATACCCTCACCGCGCATTAACCCCCTACACCCTGTCGACCATAGCACCCAATTACAGTATTGGCTTTGACCACCCCTACGTTGATCGGCACAGCATGTTTTCGCTGACGGCAGGGATGATGCCGGCAGACTGGAATATTCTGGTGGGCAGTCACGTGGAGCCTGCGCCACTGAGTTACGGTGTACAACTGGCCTCGGCCTACCTGACAGATCGCGACGGTGTTGATCATCGATTGCCCCAGTTCCTGGTTACGCTGCCAGATTACAGCCTGCACGGCTGGATGACGCGGCCATTGTGGCTGGGCAGCGAAAAGCTAGGCATGATGCAGATGCTGCAGAGCCAGCTGATGGATCTGAAAGTTGGCGAGCGGATGGTGGTTCACTTTCGAATGCTCGTTGGCGCCGCTGCTGATGTTGCTGCCGCGACCGATCAGATCTATCAGGGCCCGACCTTGCGCGGCAGTGTGAATACGGCACCGGTTTCACTGGAAGTATTTGCCGACGATGGTCGTTCGGTGAGTCAGCGCCGGGTGGAGTATCCGGGTGAATTTTCGCTGACACTGCCGAAAGAATTGATGAAAGCGAGGGTAGTAGCGCGCAGTCCCTGGGGTGAAACGGTTGAGCTAAATCAGCGAATTGCTGGTGATACCGATCTTGGTGCGGTCGTATTTCGCGAGCGTACCGAACTGCGCTTGCCTGCGGGCAAAGCGATGAAGCTCAGTTTTTTCGGGCTTGGCAATACGCCAACACCGCGCCTGGGCGACGACTTGCTCAACTTTCGCAATAAGGGCCAGCCGGTGGAGCACTCGCTAGTGAGCAACAGCGTATCGCTCGCCGGCGTGAGATCTGATCCCCGCGTGGTATTTCTACCGCCGGGTGAGTATGAAGTGCTCGCGTCGCGGGGGCTTGAGCACTCCGTGACAACTACTCGGCTAGAGCTTAAGCCGGGTGAAGTGACATCCCTGGAAATAGACGCTCCGCAGCGGCTGCTGGAGAGTGATTGGGTGTCGGCAGATTTTCACGTGCATGCGGGCCAGAGTTTTGATTCCACGCTGCCGCTAACCGAGCGTTTTCGTACCTTTGCCGCCCAAGACGCCAAACTGCTGGTGTTGAGCGAACATAACCGTATTGTTGATGGGCGTGAAGCGCTTGCGTCGCTGGCGCTCGATACCCCCATTACCCTGATTACCGGCTCAGAGCTGACCGGGATGGCGCGTACCCCGGTGGCCCCCACTTCGCTGGGACACAGCAATATTTTTCCGGTGGCGGAACGCAATGAGCTGTTTGCCGGTGGCGCGCCACGGGTTGAAGACCGGCGCTTACGCGATCTGATTACCGATACCCGTTATCGCTACCCGGGCGCGATTTTTCAGCTCAATCACCCGCGCTCGCAGGATGCGATTGACAGTGACCTCTCCTATTTCAATCACCTGTCGCAGGCCAAGCCCTTTGAGCCGGTGTTGCCACTGACCCATCCGCGCAATCATTCCCTGCTGGAGCCCGCCAGTAGTGGTTTTCGCGATATCGACTTTGACGCCATGGAAATTCTCAACGGCGCTGAAATGGATGCTTTTCCGATAGCGCTGCGCGACTGGCTGTCGCTGCTCAATCAGGGTTACCGCATTCGCGCTACCGGCAACAGCGATTCACACGGTATGGACGAGGTAGTCTCGGTACCGCGCAATTACGTAAAACTTGCGGCTGACGCTGAGAGCTCCCCGGAGACTGCACTGGTCAGGGCAGTGCGCGCGGGCGAACTTTTTCTGACCAGTGGCCCCCTGTTGTCGATCACCCACAACGGCGATAACGCCATGGGGCAGGAGCTGCAGGGCGGGTCGATTGCGCTGACCATTCGTGTTGATGCAGTGCCCTGGGTAGATGTCAGCACGCTGCGGCTCTACGTGAACGGCCGCACATATCTTGAGCGCAGTATTGTTCCGGGGCAGGATTATTCAGAAATCGTTCATGTAAAGCGTGATAGCGTGGCGGTTGTGGAAGTTTCCGGAGAGGCTGGTCGGGTCTACCAAAAGCTGTTTCCGGGGCTGCAGCCGGTGGCGGTGAGTAATCCGGTATACATCGATGCTGATAGTGACGGACAATGGCTGCCCCCGGGTGTACCCTGAGGGCGACAGAAAAAACGGCATTAGTACACAGAATTATAGGCGTCACAGAATCTACACTCACAAGCTGTAATTTTTATACACACAGGGGATCCCTAAATGAAAGCAACATGGTCTGTTCGTATCGCAAGCGTAGCGCTTGCTCTGGTCGTGGCAGGTTGTACCATCGACCCGTACACTGGTGAGAAGAAAACCAGTAATACCGCAAAAGGTGCTGGTATAGGCGCATTGGCCGGTGCTGCTATCGGCGCGGCTACAGCGGGTAAAGACAAGAACAAAGCGATCAAGCAGGGCGCTCTGGCGGGTGCGGCGATTGGTGCTGGCACCGGTTACTACATGGATACCCAAGAAGCCAAACTGCGTCAGCAGCTTGAAGCTACGGGTGTTCGCGTAGAGCGCATTGGCGACACCATCAAGTTGATCATGCCGGGCAACATCACCTTTGCCACCAATAGCTCTTCACTGCAGCCTTCCTTTACTGACGTGCTGAACAGCGTTGTTCAAGTGGTCAAGGAATACGACAAAACCCTGCTGCAGATCAACGGTTACACCGATTCTACCGGCAGCTTCGAACACAACCAGAAGTTGTCAGAGCAACGTGCTGATAGCGTCGCCCGCTTTTTCCTGAACAGCGGCGTTGCAGCTGACCGCGTGCGCACTGCGGGCATGGGACCACGTGACCCGATTGCTTCCAATGATTCGGCCGCCGGTCGCTCACAGAACCGTCGCGTTGAACTGAGCCTGATCCCCACCGGAAACTAATCCATGGCTTTACTCCTTCAGCAACCGCTCGCCAAGGCGAGCGGTTTTTTTATTCTTGTGTTTCTGATGGTTTTGGGCAGCGGTTGTGCGCTGTTGCGCGATACCGCCAAGCCCGAAATATCGGTTACATCGTTGTCTCTGCAACCCAGTCGTGGATTTACGCAGACCTTGAATATTGGTGTTCGGGTGCGTAACACCAATGGTTTTGGGCTGAATATCAATACGCTCAATTACCGAATTTTTCTGGAAGACACGGAAGTGGCCTTTGGCAAACGCACAGAAAAGCTGGAGATTGGAGCCAATGACAGCGTGAGTTTCACCGTGCCCGTCGAGTTGAATCTGCTCAGCGGTCTGTCGTTGATACAGAAACTGTTAAATGCGCCCAAGGATGAGCTCGCGTATCGAATGGAAGTGGACGCGGATGTGGCCAACTTTGGTTTGGGTATGATGCGTATTCAGCGTGAATCTACCGTTAGCCTGGTGCCGCGTTAGCAAGCATGCGGGCGACCACGCTGGTCGCTAGTACACCCATAAAAAAGCCCGCTTTGCTGCGGGCTTTTTTATCTTCGTAAATTTAGGCGCTTTTCTTTTTTGACTGCTTTTTGCTGTTCTCTTCCAGGTCGCTGTGAATCGCCAGCAGCTGTTGCGTCAGTTTGTGCGATTGCGCCATATAGATCAGCGGCGTTTGACGGGTGCGTGACTCTTTCATTTTGACCGAGCTGCTCAGATAGGTGTCGAACAATGGCAGCCCCATGTCGGTCAGCTCTTCAGTAAGTTGTTGCGGTAGCGAGGCGAGGGCCTGGAATTGGTTGACCACCACACCCTCGAGCGACAGTTTCGGGTTGTGGTCTTCCCTGATCTCCGCCACCGTGTCGAGCAGGTTCATCAGGGCGCCCGCAGAAAAGCTGTCGCAGTCAAAGGGAATCAATAACGAGTCGGCGGCGATCAGCGCAGAGCGACTATAGAAATTCAGGGCGGGTGGGGTGTCGATATAAATATGCTGGTATTCGTCCGCCAGATTTTCCAGGGCATCACGCAGCTTGTAGATTTTGTGGCGCGATTCCAGATCGCGCTCGATGCTAGCCAGTTCTGGGTTGGATGGCATCAAAAACAGGTTTTCGAACTCTGTATTGTAGATGAAGTCCCGGGGTTCCTTGCCCTTGCCGAAGAACGATAGTTTTTGCCGGAAAAAATCGGCGGCGTTATCGGTTAGCTCTTTGAACTGGTCGCCAATCAGGTACTCGCTGCTGTTGCCCTGCACGTCCAGGTCGATAACCAGGGTTTTGTAGCCTTTCCAAGCGCTGATGGCGGCAAGATTGCACGTGATGCTGGTTTTGCCTACGCCGCCTTTTTGATTGAATACAACTCGCTTCATGGGTCGCCTCAACACACATATGTCCGGAAAGGCGCAATCCTACCAGTCTGTTGCGGTCTTCTCCATTGCTGGTGGGGCGAATCAGGCTTTGGATTTGTTCAACCACTGACCACTATGCAGCACACCGTACAGGAGCACCAGAATGGTGCCAGCCAACGCGGAGTGGTTGGGGTCTGCCTGAATCTGTTTGCGAAAATAGATGCATTCAATACTGTGGGCGACCAGTAGCGCAGCGGCAATCCCGGTAATCCAAGGGGCAGCGGCACCAAACGGGGTGATCAGGTTGATAACGGCGGCGATCCAGAATGCGAGGGTAGCGATTTTGCCGAGCGTATTTGACACGAATGAGATCCTTATTATGGCTTGTTATAACCGGTGTCATGGTAAACAATATTTACGTAACCCCCAAGTTTTTTAACGCGAGGAAAAAACCATGTTCCCGCAAGTACTTACCCTGCCGGTGGCACTGTGCCTCGGTTCGGTCGCCCTGTTACTGGTTTTCGAACGGCAGGGTATAAAACGCGCAGAATGGCTGCTCAAGCCGCTGGCGGCGCTGGCGTTTATCTGGGCTGGGCTGGCTAGCGGAGCGCTGGAAAGCGACTATGGGGTGTGGATTCTCGTGGGGCTGGTGCTGTGCATGGCAGGTGATGTGCTGTTGATCCCGCCGGGTCAGGGGCCTGCGTTTCTGGGTGGCATGCTGGCGTTCCTGCTGGGGCATCTGGCTTATGCGGTGGGTTTTTGGCAATGGCCGCTGGATGCTGGCCGGCTACTGGGCGCGATAGTAGCAATGGCAATTGTGGCCTTTGTTGTGCTGCGCTGGTTGTGGCCATATCTCGACAAAGCCTTCCGCGTGGCGGTGGTGGCCTATGTGGTGGTTATTTCATTGATGGTCTGTATCGCCTTTGCTATCAGTGAGGTGAACTGGCTGATCCCGGCCGGCGCGCTGGCGTTTGCGGTGTCTGATCTGGCGGTGGCGAGGAACCGGTTCGTGGCGCCGGGGTTTGGCAACCGGCTGTGGGGTCTGCCGCTGTATTTTATTTCCCAATTGATGATTGCCGCGACTGTTACGGTCGCTCACTAGGAGTTTATATGTTTACCGGTATCGTCCAGGGTGCGTTTCCTCTGGCGCGCCTTATCGAGAAGCCGGGTTTGCGGCAGTTGGTCATGCAGCTCGACGAGCCTCTGGTTGCCGGGCTGCAGATTGGCGCCAGTGTTGCGCTTAATGGTGTGTGCATGACCGTGACTCATATCGACGGCACGCAGGTGGGTTTTGATGCCATGCAGGAAACCCTGTCACTGACCACGCTGGGACAGTTGCGCGAAAACGAGCCGGTGAATGTGGAGCGCTCGGTTACGCAGGCAGGGGAAATCGGTGGTCATATCGTGTCGGGTCACATCGATGGTGTCGCTGAACTGGTGGGGCTGGAGCATACCGAAAATAATTGCACGATGACCTTTCAGTTGCCGCTGGCGCTGGCCAAGTATGTGTTTAAAAAGGGCTTTATTGGTCTGCACGGATGCAGCCTGACAGTGGCAACCATGGATCAGAAAACGGGCCGGTTTTCGGTCTGCCTGATCCCGGAAACGCTCAGGGCGACCAATCTTTCGCTACTTCGGCAGGGCGACCGGGTCAACATTGAAGTGGATCGCCAGACTCAGGTGATTGTTGATACGGTAGAGCGGGTGCTGGCTGAACGGGGCTGAAAAACCGGGGCTGAGAAACCGGGGTTGCCCCCGGTTTTTGTTGGCGGGGTTTTGTCTCTTACCAGGCGAGCTTGCCCGTCACGACATCCTTCCACATAACAAAGTCTCCCCACAGGCTGTAGAGCGGATTTTTAAAGGTGGCCGGCTTGTTTTTCTCGAAGAAGAAGTGGCCAACCCAGGCAAAACCGTAGCCTATCAGCGGTAACAGCCACAGCCAGCTCCAGTGCTGGGTGGCCACTACATAACTCACCAGGGCAATAACCAGGGTGGTGCCGATGACGTGCAGGCGTCGGCAGGTGCGATCTTCATGCTCACTCAAATAGTAGGGGTAGAATTCCTTAAAGGAGGTGAAGCCGCCTTCGGGAATGGTGAGGGTTTGCTTGTTCATGACTAAGTCTCCGTTGTTCAAACGAGCCAATTACTGATCGTAGCCTGGGTTCTGGCGCTGCAGTTTGCGCAGTAACCCCGGCCAGGCCAAGCCGCCGAACATGCCACGTGTGACCACCTGGGCCGCTTCACGCACGCCGTCGAGAATATCTTGCTGTACCGGTATCAATTCACGATTGCCTGCCAGCGCGCGCACCTGAATCATGCAGGCGGCTTCAAAAATATACATGGCGAGGAAGGCGTCAGCCGGGCTCTGGCCAACCGTGAGCAGACCGTGATTGCGTAGCATCAGAAAGACATTTTCCCCAAGGTCTTGCACCAGGCGCGGTTTCTCATCCTCGTTCAGGGCGATGCCTTCGTAGTCGTGGTAACCCAGATTGGACAGCACCAGCGTAGCTTGCTGGGAAATGGGCAGCAGACCTTCCTTCTGGGTGGAGACAGCAACCCCGTTAAGCGAGTGGGTGTGCATGACACAGTGGGCGTCTTCGCGAGCGGCATGAATGGCGCTGTGTATGGTGAAGCCCGCCGGGTTGACGTCATAAGGCGAGTCGTCGATCTTGTTGCCCTCGGCGTCGATTTTGACCAGGGACGAAGCGGTGACCTCTTCGAACATCATGCCGTAAGGGTTGATCAGGAAATGATGGTCGGTGTTGGGTACCCGCGATGAAATATGGGTAAACACAAGATCATCCCAGCCGTACATGGCCACCAATCGGTAGGCCGCCGCCAGGTTGACCCGCGCCTCCCACTCTTCAGCCGTGACCCGGTCTTTGACGTTGTCTGCGGGTTTACTCGCTGTCTGGCTCATGGCAATCTCCTGTCAATGCGCTGTCTATGTGTCACCATACTGCGCGCCTTTCTATAAGAAAACTGTCAATGAATTGACAATCAGGGGCGTTAATTGAATCAAGCCTTATCCATTCGCCAGAGCCTGGAGACCAATGCCTGGTTTGCGAAGCTTCCCGGCAGTGTTCTGGATGAACTCTCTCGCCACACGCAGCGCCGGCGACTGCACGATGGTGAGCTGCTCTATGCTCGCGGCGACCAGCCCACGGGGCTGTTTGGCGTGGAGCGCGGACGGGTGCGTATTTCCAATACCTCCAGTGAAGGCAAGGAACTTACCGCCACCTACTTCGAAAACGGTGATTGGCTCGGGGAGATTTCCATTTTTGACGGTCTGCCGCGCCTGACAGATGCTGTCGCCTGCGGCGAGTGTCAGGTGTTGGTGGTGCCGCGCCAGGCAATTCAGGATTTGCTGGCGCGCCAGCCCGAACTCTACGCGCCGTTCGTACAGATATTGTGCCGTAAGCTACGAATGGCCATGGAAGGTATGAGCGACCTGATGTTGCTGCCTTTGTCGCAGCGCTTGGCCAAGCGTCTGCTGGCTTTGGCTGACGATTACGGCCGCCCTCACGAACACGGTATCGAAATTGATTTTCATCTGCCGCAGGACGAGCTCGGGCGCCTGCTGGGAACCTCGCGCCAAAGCGTTAGCAAAGAGCTGAAAGCGCTCGAAAAAAACGGTTGGGTAAAGCTGGCATATGGCCGAATAATAGTGGCTGATCGCGAAGCCTTGACGGCCCATATAGAGGCGCCCTCGGGCCCGTAATAAGGGTTTTTGGTGATAGTACAAAATGTCTGTACGCGCAGGTACTTTGTCGTATAATCGATTGTGCTGACTAAGACTCAGTGTGCAACTTGTGAAGCAATTTAGAACGACCTGCCTGTCTGTACTCAGTCAATTGAGCTTGGCCGGGTACAAGATCTTCATCTTGTTTTTCCAAAGTCATCTCTGCGCCTTACCGTCAACACAAAATCTGCGTATGCAGAGTTCAAGTACCATTTCGGTGAACATGCCGAGGAGAAAAAGCAATGTCTAAAGCAACTGGCCAGGTTAAGTGGTTTAACGAATCTAAAGGCTTCGGTTTTCTGGAGCAAGATGGCGGCAAGGACGTATTCGTTCATTTCAGCGCGATTCAGGGTTCGGGTTTTAAAACCCTGACCGAAGGTCAGCGTGTAGAATTTGAAGTGGTTCAGGGTGACAAAGGCCCGCAGGCTGCCAACGTAACGGTTGTCTGATAGACCCTTATCATAAAAAAAGGCGCCCATGCGGCGCCTTTTTTGTTTCTGCGTATGCTGGGCTCGCGCCCGCTGGGTGTGTCGTTACAGCGGTTTGAGCTCGTTTAACTCCACCACGTTGTCGCGCAGAATGCGTTTCTTTTTAAGGTCGTCAAATTTTGCCAGTTCCGGCACATAGTCCAGAGGTGTTGGCATGCCTTCTATGTGCGGCCAGTCGGAACCGAAAATCACTCGGTCGGCCCCCATGATTTCTTCCACTTCATAGACATCGTCTTCCCAGAATGGGTTGATCCACACGTGCTGTTTGAACAGTTCAACCGGGTCTTCCTTGTAATAGCCCATGGTGTCCATGCGGTCGCGAGACTGCTTGAGTTTACG
Source organism: Litorivivens sp. (assembly GCF_057445395.1). Lineage (NCBI taxonomy): Bacteria > Pseudomonadati > Pseudomonadota > Gammaproteobacteria > Litorivivens > Litorivivens sp. Next base: position 28,850 of record NZ_JBVBUV010000021.1, on the reverse strand, counting down.
CACCAGGTCCGGCAGAAATTCAGCGCCATTTTCGATGGACGCAATGCGCAGGTTGGGGAAACGTTCAAACAGTTTTTCGTAACACAGTGTTACCAGAAAATCGTAGGCTGCGCGTTCGATATTAAAGTGTTTGATATTGGGTGCCCAAGAGCTGAATGCATTGGAGCCACCGGTGCTGAAACCGTCGTCTACATAGCCATGGGTGGTATAGCCCGAATCTGACGCGTGAACGACGACAGTAATACCGGCCTCATTAACGCGTGCCCAGAAGGGATCAAATGTCGGGTGTGATGGCGACAGTGGGCCGTTTTCGGTCCACACGGCGGCGGGGCGCATGCATACAGTACGTGCCCCCTGTTTCAGGGCCCATTCCAGCTCTTCGCAGGCGAAATCTACGTCTGCTAGAGATATGTAGGGCGATGCGAAAATACGATTTTGGTAGTTGCAGCCCCAGTCTTCCTCCAGCCAGCGGTTAAACGCGCGAAATTGGGTTCGTACTGCTTCGATATCGTGCTTCAGCAGCTCTTCGTAGAGAACGCCCAGCGTCGGAAACAGCCACATGGCGTCCAGGCCCTGTTCGTCCAGCACTTTGATTCTTGCATCGCGATTGATATAGCAATCGGGCAGGGGCTCCGGGTCGCTGAGCAGTTCTTCGGGCTTGAGTTTGTTAGGGTTGCCGCGCAAGAAATCCGAAATGCTGCCCGGCTTGGCAATCGGGTCCCAGGTGGGATTGGTAACCGCGCGGGATACCTTGCCGCCCACCACGTGGTATTTACGGCCCTCGATCTCAGCCCACTGCACACAGCGCGGACGCATGTGCTTGGGTACGTGCCGGGTGAAGGCGTCGTGGGATTCGTAGTAGTGATTGTCGCAGTCGAAGGGCTTATAGCCGAGATCGCTCATGATGGGCTCCAGAAACTGTCTTGTTCAGCCCGACAAGCATACGGCCTGTGTGTCAGTGGTGCGATGTGCGCAACGGCCAGTTTTGTGTGGCAAAAATGCGCGGTGGTGTTGGCGGGGCGGGCATCCGTTGAATGCTGTAGAATAGCGCGCTGTCGCGGCGGGCTGTTCTGCCGGGTGGGGATATAAAAGCACAGAATTTTATGGACAGTTTTGCCGATATTCGACCGTACAATGACGATGAAGTTGCGCCCGTATTGCGCAAGTTATTGAACGACAAGGAGTTGCTGGACACGATTGCCGGTCTGCGACTGCCGCGACTGCAGCGCGTGTTTCCCAAATTGGTGCGGCCGCTGGTGCGCACCGTGCTGAAACGGCAACTGCGTGGCGTGGCCACGGTGCGCCAGTTTCAACAAGTGGTGAAGCTCTACATGGATGACATGATCGAGACCACCACCAGCCGCTTCACCGTGTCCGGGCTGGATAATCTTGACCGCAACCGCCCATGGCTGCTGATCAGTAATCATCGCGATATCGCACTTGATCCGGCCTTTGTAAATTACGCGCTATACCACAATGGCGGCGATACCGTACGCATCGCGATTGGCGACAATCTGCTGAGCAAGCCCTTTGCTGCTGACCTGATGCGGTTAAACAAAAGCTTTATCGTTAAACGCTCCGCCAAGGGACCGCGGCAGATGCTGGCGGCCTACAAAACCCTGTCCAATTACATTCGTCACTCTCTCACGCAGGAGCAGGCCACGATCTGGCTGGCGCAGCGTGAAGGCCGAGCCAAAGACGGTATTGATGTCACGGAGCCAGCCATTATCAAAATGCTGTGTATGAGTCAGCGAAAAGGTGAAGAGGCGTTCGCTGATTTTATAAAAACGCTGGGTATTGTGCCGGTAGCGATTTCCTACGAGTGGGATCCCTGCGATGAGGCCAAGGCCCGCGAGTTGACCTTGCGCGAGCGCGACGGCGATTACCTTAAAGCTGAATATGAAGATCTGAAAAGCATTGCAATGGGAATCCGCGGTCAGAAAGGGCGCGTGCATGTGCATTTTGGTGAGCCCTTGGCCGCCGACTTCGAAACACCAGTCGAAGTAGCTGCCGCTGTTGACCAGCAGATAGTGCAGGAGTATCGCCTGCAGCCGAGCAATATCTGGGCCTACGAGCAGCAAACCGGCAGTGACGACTGGCGCAAGCTGCCGGCCGACGTGCTGACCGAACTTGGCGATCTGGGAGCGGCTTCACGCGCCGAATTTGACGCTCGCATGGCGAGCATTCCGGCTGAGTATCGAACCAAGGCTGTTGCCATCTATGCCAATGCGGTGCGGGCCAAGCTCGGCCGACTGCCGGCGGTGGAGTCGGCCTAGATCGTGGTGGACGATAGCCTCAAGCAACAAATCCAGACGGCCTATTCCACCTTCTTGTCGTCCAAGGGTTTAAAGCCGCGCTATGGCCAGCGCCTGATGATTGCGCATGTGGCGCGCACCCTGTCAGCCATAGAGTGCGACGATGCTGGTCAGCGTACCGGCGGCAAGCCGCTGGTGGTGGTCGAGGCGGGTACCGGTACGGGCAAAACCCTCGCCTATCTGGTGGCGGCACTGCCGATTGCGCGGGCCCGCAACAAAACCTTAGTGATTTCCACGGCGACTGTTGCACTGCAGGAGCAGATCCTGCTGCGCGATATTCCCGACATTATTGAACACTCCGGTCTGGATTTTGATTTTGCTTTGGCCAAGGGGCGGCAGCGCTATTTGTGTCATGCGCGGCTGGACCAGCAGCTGTCTGGCGGTGGCCAGAATCAATTGTTGTACCCCGATGAAATCGCCGCCCAGCCCGAAGCGCAGGTACTTCATCTCTACCAGAACATGGCCGATGCGCTGGCAAGAAACCAGTGGGATGGCGACCGCGATCAATGGCCTGATGCCATCGATGATGAATCTTGGTTGCGACTGACCACGGAGCCGGCCCAGTGTACCGGACGACGCTGCAGCTTTATCCGCGAGTGCACGTTCTTCAAAGCGCGGGAAAATCTGCAGGATGTTGACGTCGTGGTGGCCAACCACGATTTGGTGCTGGCAGATCTGGCGCTGGGTGGCGGGGCCATTCTGCCGCCGCCGGAAGATGCCATTTACGTTTTTGACGAGGCGCATCATCTGCCCGATAAGGTGATCAATCATTTCAGTTTTCAGCTGCGATTTCACGCAACCGAGCGCTGGCTGGATCAAACCCTGCGCGCGGTTCGCGGTATGGCGGAACAAATCGGGCAGGGAGAGCTGCGTTCGCTGATTGACGCTCTCGCCGGACATATGGCGGTATTGCTGGAGGTATCTCGCGAAGCGTCTCCACTGGTGGAATCGCTGGTGCAGGAGGGGCTGGAGGCGCGTGGTAGCGGTGATGTATTGCGCTTTGAGCACGGGCTTGTGCCAGCCTTGTTGCAGCAGCAATCGGCGGAAATGATGCAGGCCTGCAGTGCAATACTCGACGAAGTAGACGACGTGCAGGAAGCCCTCGAAGACGCACTCGACAAGCGCAGCAAACAGTTTGACCGCGAGGTGCTCGAACAGTGGTTGGCTGCGGTTGCCACCATCCAGCGGCGGGTGGAGAATCAGATGGGGCTGTGGCGCAATTACCACAGTGCCAGTGAAAACGAAGAACCACCGATGGCGCGCTGGGTGAAAATGGTGGAGACGCCGAGTGGCGCTCTGGATATGGAGCTTTGCTGTAGCCCCATTTTGGCGGCCAACACACTGGCAGCTACCCTCTGGAAACGCTGTTTCGGCGCCGTACTGACATCGGCCACGCTGACGGCGCTGGGCGATTTCGGGCGCCTGAGTATGCGTGCAGGTCTGGCGGACATCAGTGATTGTGCGGTCGTACCGAGTCCCTTTGCCCATCAGGAAAAGGCGGAGTTGCGCGTGCCCGCCATGAACTGTGATGCGGGTAATGCACAGGCGCATACCGACGCGCTAATCGAGATGATGCCGACGCTGTTGCGTGAGGAGCGCGGCACCCTGGCATTATTCTCTTCATGGCGGCAGATGCTCGCTGTATACGAAGGGCTCCCACCGGACCTGCAGCGTCAGATCCTGAAGCAGGGCGACTATTCAAAGCACGAAATGCTGACCAGGCATCGCGAGCAGGTGGATGCCGGGGAATACAGCAGTCTGTTTGGCTTGGCCAGCTTTGCCGAAGGCGTGGATCTTCCCGGTGATTACTGTCGGCATGTCATTATTGCGAAACTCCCCTTTGCGCCGCCAGACGACCCGGTAGAGCAGGCTCTGGCAGAGTGGATTGAGAAAAATAACGGCAATGCCTTTATGGAAATTTCCGTGCCTGACGCCGCCCTTAAGCTAGTTCAAGCTAGTGGGCGGTTGTTGCGTAAGGAGAGTGACAGTGGTCGAATAACGCTTCTGGATCGGCGGGTGCTGACCCGGCGTTATGGTCAGAAAATGCTGGATTCGTTGCCACCGTTTCGACGCGTATTTGAATAGAGGGTCGTGGCTGACCCGGTTATTGGGTTCCTTAGCCCGCGACAGTATCGAATTCTCCAAACCACCCATTGTGAGTGACCTGTCATGCAAGCCAATACCGAGATTGCTTCGCTGCTGATTGATCTTGAAGCCATTATGCGAGCGTCCGGACTGTGGTCGGCACAAGCGCCCGAGCCGGCGGCGTTGGCCAGCAGCCAGCCCTTTTGTGTAGATACGCTCGATTTGGCACAGTGGCTTCAGTTTGTGTTTATTCCGCGGATGCAGGGCTTGCTGGAAGCAGGGCTGCCCATGCCTGAAAAGTGCGAGATAAAGCCGGTGCTGGAAGAGGGCATGGTTAGCCCAAGTGATGCGTTGCTCAGTGTGATTGGGGATCTGGATGAGGCCATCACGCGCGCGACCTAGCTGGACTGGCTATCTAGGCTGCGCGCGCCGGCAGACGTGAAGGCGGGGTAGACAGCGGCTTGTTAGCCCGCCTGTTTCAGGGCCATCGACATGCGCACCAATTGTGCCAGGGATTTAGCGCACATCTTTTCCATCACTCGCGCGCGGTGAATCTCGACGGTGCGCTGGCTGATGTCCAGGTCAATGGCGATAACTTTGTTGGCCTTACCCTCAACCATCATGGCCATGACCTCGCTTTCGCGAGGTGTAAGTTCATTGTAGCGCCCCTGAATGACTTGAACTTCGCGCAGTTCCTGGCGATGTTCGGCGTCCATGGCGATGGCTTTCTGAATCTTGTCGAGCAGATCCTGTTCCCGGTAGGGCTTTTGCACAAAATCCACCGCGCCCTGCTGCATGGCCTCTACCGCCATGGGTACATCGCCGTGGCCGGTAACGAAGATGATGGGAAGGATGGAGGTCATCGCATTGAGCTTGCGCTGCAACTCCATGCCATTCATGCCGGGCATGCGGATATCGAGCACCAAACAGCCGGCCCGCTCGGGGTCGTAGGCTTCCAGAAAGGCGTCAGCGCGATCAAAGGCTTCCACATGGTGTCCCAGTGATTCCAGCATCATGCGTAAGGAATCACGTACTGCCTCGTCATCTTCTACAATGAAAATGGTTGCGTCATCTGTAGCCATGAGAGTCCCCGGCGCTATTGTTTTTAGGCGTACCCCCATTGTAGCTGCTAAAAACCCAAGGTAAAGCAGTATGTTGCGGGTATTGTGCTAGGCTGGCGTGAAGCCGCTTGCGGTTGTAGCATGGTCTGTTAGAAAACGCCGAGCAGCGCGGGAGTGAAATGCGGAGAAAACGAAGCCTGATCCAGATCTACCTGGTCAGCATGATCGCGTTGGCGGCGGTGCCGGTGGCGATCAACGGCGCCATCTGGATAGCTACCGAATACGACAGCTTTACCGAGCAATCGGAAAACCTGCGCAAGACCTTTGTCGAATCCCGCACTGAGCTGCTGAAACGCGAAGTCAGCAAGGCGATTGACTATGTGGATTACAAAAAGTCCCAGCTCAATCACCGTTTGTATCAGGAGCTGCGTCAGGAGGTGGCGGTAGCCCTTGCGCTGGTGGCCAACCTGCATCGCGAGACCGCTGCCACCGATAGTCGAAGCGCCATGCTCGCCAGAGTAAAAACTACACTGGAGCCGCTGCGCTTTCACGATCAGAAGGGCTTTTTCTTTGCGTTGCAGGGTGATGGCAATGCGCTGCTTGCGCCACTGCATCCGTCGTCGCGCGATCGTTTGCGCCGCAGTGCGGTGTTGTCAAACTTTACTGAGCAGGTGCATACCGCGCTGCGCGACAAAACCTACGGCATGCTGGAATATCGTTTTAATGAAGCGAATTTGGCAGCACAGCGCAATATCAGCTTTGTTTACTACTTCAAACCCCTGGATCTCTATATCGGCGCCAGCGTTTATCTCGCCGATGAAATAGAACGCATCAAGAGCGAGGTTATCGATCGCCTGGCGGCCGTTCCTTTTGATGTGGACAGCTCTATATTGTTTGTCACCGACCTCAAGGGCAAACAGCTGGTGAACCCCTACAATCCGGCCATGGTGGGCAAGTTGCAGCCCGGTATGGCGGCCGTCGCCGAGGTTCTGCAGACGGCGTCCGATAATGGTGAGTTGGTGGAATCGGAATGGGTGCGCGCAGACGGCGCCCGTCGCTCACCAGCGGTGAGTTATGTTCAGCTGGAGGAAGACTGGGGCTGGCTGGTGGGCGCCGGCTTCTTCCTGGATGAGTATTACGCCTTGATGGAGGCAGAGCGAGACGCCCTGGAGGCCCGGGTGTTACGCCACACCCTGTTTATCTCCTCGATCGCGCTGGCGCTGATGCTGGTAGCGACATTGGTGGCACGCCGGTTGGCTACCCTCAATGCGCAGGGTTTTAACCGCTTCCAGGATTTTTTTGCTCAGGCCAGTGAGCGTTCCACCCAGATTGATGTACGTGAGCTACCCTTTGCTGAATTTGAAGAGTTGGCAAAGCATGCCAACTTTATGGTGGATACACGCTCCCAAACCGAACGTGCGCTGAAGCTCAGCGAGCGTCGCTTCCAGCTTGCGCTTGATGCTTCCCAGAGTCACCTCTGGGATATGGATATCGAACACGACACCATCGCTGTGGGCGAGGGCTTTTACCGTCAGTTGGGATATCCTGTGCCACCAGAAAGTATTCCGATGCAGCGTTTCGGCAGTATTTTTCACCCGGACGACTTTGGCGCCATGCGCCGCGTTATAGCCAGTGAAGAGGTGCTGGAGGTGGGGCTCAGCATTGAATTTCGGGTGCGGGATAACAGCGGGATTTATCGCTGGATTCTGAGCCGTGGCGATATTGTCGATACCACCGCTGAGGGCAAACCCCTGCGTGCCATGGGTATCATGAGTGATATCACCGAGCGCAAGCGGATGGAAGACGAGCTGATTACCGCCCGTATCGCGGCCGAAGACGCCAACCACGCCAAGAGCCAGTTCCTGTCTAGTGCCAGCCATGAATTAAGGACGCCGCTCAACGGTGTGCTGGGCTACGTGCAGCTGTTGCAGCGCCAAAAAAACCTGCCGAAAGAAAGCCAGGGCTATCTGGATGCCATTGAGAACTGCGGGCAACACCTGCTCAACCTGATTAACGATGTCCTCGATCTGGCCAAGGTAGAAAGTGGCACCTTCAAAGCCTCTATGCACACCACCAACTTGCGCGACGTGCTGGCCGGCGTGGCGGATATTCTGCGGCAGCGAGCCCAGGCCAAAAACCTGGGCTATGAGCATAAAGTGTCGTCGCGGGTGCCGGATCTGGTGCGTACCGACGAGGTGAAGCTCAGGCAGATACTGGTGAACCTGCTCGGTAACGCGGTGAAATTTACGGAAAGTGGGCGGGTGTGGCTTGAGGTGGATTTCGATCCGGAAGAGCGGGCATTACTGTTCAGTGTGGTAGATACCGGTATTGGCATTCCGGAAGATAAGGCCAAGGCAATTTTCGAGCCCTTCAGTCGGGTCAATGAGCATGACGGCAAGGGGACCGGGCTAGGCCTGGCAATCTGTCGGCGGCTGTGTGAGGCCATGGGTGGAAAGCTCTCGGTCGCGAGTGAGATGGGCAAGGGCACAACCTTCCGCTTTGATATTCCTTTGGGCGAAGCCGACGCCATCCCCCACGATCGCCGACGTTCCTCAACGGCGAAACTGCCGGAAGAAAAACCGCGCGCTGAAATCAGCGGCCTGAACGTACTGATAGCCGACGATAATACGGATAACCGCATGGTGCTGGCGGGTATGCTGGAATCCGTGGCCGACAAGGTTGTTCAGGTTGCTAACGGAGTTGAAGCGCTGGAGGCGATGGAAGCTGAGCCTGCCGACTTGGTATTGATGGACTACCGCATGCCCGAGATGGACGGCCTGGTCTGCACCAGCAAAATCAAGCAGAACCCAGCCTGGAAAGATACCGTGGTGATTATGGTAACCGCCAGTGCGGGGCTTGATACCAAGTCTCAGGCGTTTGAGGTTGGTTGCGACGCTTATCTGTCCAAGCCGGTACAGATAGACGAACTGCTCGACGTGATTGCCGACTATGTCGGTAAGCAAGATAAGCAAGATATGCGAGCTGAGCTGTCATCCCATGAGCCAGCCCAAAGCAATGGAGGCAAGTCAGCGATGAATCAGGATGAGAGTGCTTATGAGGGTAAGCCGCTGCCCAAGGAAGACCGCCAGTCGCTACTGGATTTGCTCGCCTTGGGTGACATCGCGGCGATGAACGAATTCTGTGAGACTCGCGAAAACGGAGAGTATGGCAGCTATGTGTTGCACGCTCAGTCGCTGTTGCAGAATTTTGACTTCCAAGGGCTGAAAAAGCTCCTGCGAGAGGACGATGATTGATGAGTCGACGCCCTGTCGATCAGGTACTGCTGGTCGACGATAATCCCACTAACCTGCAAGTGCTGTATAAAACGCTGGAGGGCGCTAGCTATACACTGCTGGCCGCGCGCGACGGCGAGCAGGCTCTGTCCATTGCCAAGCTGGCGCTGCCCTCACTGATTCTGCTGGACATCATGATGCCGGGCATCGACGGGTTTGAGGTTTGTCGTCGTCTCAAGGCGGATGCGCAAACCCGTGGCATTCCCGTGATTTTCCTGTCGGCTCTCACCGATACCGAGGCCATTGTGAAAGGATTTGCGCTAGGCGCGGTCGACTATATTTCCAAGCCTTTTCAGGGAGACGAAGTGCGGGCGCGTGTGCGCACCCAGCTGCGTATTCACCGGCTAGAGATGGAGCTGTCGCGACGCAACGTTGAGTTGGAGGATGAAAACCAACAGATACTCGGAGCGGTCGCCGAAGGCATCTTCAGTCTGCACCGCGATCTGCGTATCCGAAGTCTTAATCCGCAAGCAGAAAAGTTGGTAGAGCGGTCTCTGAAAGACTGTGTGGGGGAGACGCTGTTTTCACTGCTAAGCCTTGAGCAGCAGGAAGATGAGGTGATTGAGGCGATATCCTCGGGTCGCGTCTGGCGAGCGGAACAGCTTGCCGCCACCAGTCCCTCTGGTAAGAAACTAACAGTTGAACTGTTCTGTGCGCCGCTGGAAGGTGACAAACGCGTTGTTGTGATACGCGACATCACAAACTGGTTGGAAAGCCAGCATGCCCTGCAGGCGGCGCAGGATGAGTTAATGCACCAGCGCCAGCATCTGGCACATATGGAGCGCCTGAGCACTGGCGGCGAGATGGCGGCGGGTATTGCGCACGAGGTAAATCAGCCGTTGACCGCAGTGACTAACTACGTGCGTGTGGCGCAGCGCTTTCTTGAAAACACACCGCTGGACAAGGACAAACTTACTGAGGTGCTGGAAAAGATCGTTGTGCAATCACAGCGGGCCTCTGATGTCATTCAGCGCCTGCGCGGCTATATACGCAAGCCTACTGGCGAGGGCCGCATTCCGCTGGATTTGAATACTGTGATGCAGGAAGTGGTCATGTTGGCAGAGGTAGATGCGCGTATTAATGGCGTTGACATCAGCTTCGAACCCACGCCAGATCTGCCCGCAACCATGGCGGACGATGTGCAGGTGCAGCAGATTGGATTGAACCTGATTCGCAATGGTATGGAGGCCATGCGCGATGCCCCGAAAGATTTCGGCGGGGTGAAAGTGCGTACCTACCGCGAAGGCGACGACGTTGGCTTTACGGTGGAAGATCGCGGTTGCGGTCTCAGTGCAGAAATGGAAGAAAAACTGTTTGCGCCCTTTGTGACAACGAAGGAGGGCGGTATGGGTGTGGGGCTTTCTATCTGTCAGGCGATTGTGCAGGCCCATGGCGGGAGTATTGGTTACCGGCCAAATCCGGCTGGTGGTGCGATCTTCTATTGCCAGTTTCCCATTCGGTCATGAGGGCCGTGCTAGGGCATGTTATGCCAGGCCTGCAAGGTGCCGGGAAGGAGGTAGATAAACCCCAGCGTGCAAACAATACCCAGCAGGCCAAGCCCCATAAAGCGCCAACGATATTTGCGGCTCAGATCTTTCGGGTCGTGGGTTGAGATGAGATAGGGCTGGCGTCTTACCGGACTGTAGGTCATGACATTAATCGGCGTGTGGTCGTAGTTGTCCCGAACCTGCTTTTCGGCAGCCTTGCGCGCCGCAATTCCCACGTTCTTCCACTCTTTTAAATCGATCTCGCCGTCGCCATTGCGATCAAACCTTGCCACCATCGAGTCATAGTCGCGCTTCCACTCCAGCACGATTTCTTTTTTCGCCGCAGCAGTCTGGGCTTCCATTGACGGCGGGTGAAGGGTTTCATAATGGCCCAAGGCATAGAGTAGCTCGCCGGCATGGATTCGCTGTTCGGTGTAGCGGTAGCGCCGGTTGAACAAGCCACCGGATGCGGTTGAGGTGGGGTAGCGACTGCCGCCGTACCAGACCTTTTTAAAGTTAGGTGTTATGTCTGCTTTGTCAGGGTGCACAAAGCAGATGCCTGTGCCATCGTTGAGGATGATGGGCGCCTTGCTGGCCTCTTTTTCTATCGTGCGCCAGGAGCTGTGCTTGCCACGGCGCTCGTATTTTTCAATTTCAAAGCTGTACCACACGCAGGGGCTGCCGGTCAGCCGGGCGATAATGGGGCCAGCCTCCGGGTTGCGCTCAGTGGTGCCAATGATTTCGACATAGCCTTGCGGCGCCGAGCGTATTTTGGACGTGGGCGTATCTTCAATCAGGCGCGCCTTTTTCAGGCTGTTGAAACTGGTAAGCCAACCGAACAGGCCGAAGCCCAGAGCAAACAGCTCCGCCCAGATATAGTCGCTGAGGCTATCCACGCTACGGTACTACAAATGTTTAGCTGAACAGGGATTTGATGTTGACGTCTTTCAGCTCTTCTTCCTGGAATTCAAGCAGCTCAAAAGCCTGGAAGTTCAGAAAGCGGGCGATCAGCACATCCGGAAACTGTTCAATGCGGACGTTGTTGTTATTCACCGCCTCGTTATAGGATTCGCGACGATCCGCAATACTGTTTTCAAGGCCGGTGATGCGCTGTTGCAAGTGCTGAAAAGAATCGTCGGCTTTCAGATCCGGGTAGTTCTCGGCTAGCGCAAACAGATTACCCAAGCCTGAGCGCAAAGAGGTTTCTGCTTCGCCGAGTGCTTTCATATCGCGTTTGGCTTGCGCCTTGGCCACCATGGACCGGGCCTGAATGATGCCTTCCAGCGTTTGCTGTTCGTACTGCATATATTGTTTGCAGGTTTCCACCAGCTTTGGCAATTCGTCGTGACGTTGTTTGAGCAGAACGTCGATGTTGGAAAGGTGCTTCGACACCGAGTGCTTAAGAGCGACCAGCCCATTGTAGATGGTGATTGCGTACATCAGCACAAAGGCGGCGATTACCAGAGTTATAATGCTGGCCATATCCATGGGCGGCAAACCTCTTTTGTTATTGGGTGTGGGCGGGGGTCTTTAGTGCCTGCAGGGCAGACTCCTGTAAAATTCATTGGCAGGTAGCAGCCTGCCTAGCAGGCGCATCAATCGACACGCCATGCTGCAAGTATCGCAACCCATCGCACCTGAAGCAACGCGGTTGCACTATCCGTGCTGCTAAATGCGCAGCCAGGACGGTACCGGCAGATCCACCTGCTCCAGATACACAGGGTTGTAGAGCTTGCTCTTATAGCGATCGCCATAGTCGCAAAGAATAGTGACAATGGTGTGTCCCGGGCCCATTTCTTCCGCCATGCGAACCGCACCAGCGATATTAATCGCTGAGGAGCCACCCAGGCAGAGCCCTTCGTGGTGCAGTAGGTTGAAGATGTGGGGTAGCGCTTCAGCGTCGGTAATCTGAAACGGCAGGTCGACATCAATGCCCTGCAGATTGCCGGTGACGAAACTGATACCGATTCCCTCAGCAATAGAGCGGCCTTCGGTTTTCAGCTCGCCATTGGTGTAGTGGCTGAAGAGCGCTGAGCCCATCGGATCAGCAAGGCCAATTTTGATATTGCTGTTGCGTTCGCGCAAGGCCATGGCGGTGCCTGCCAGTGTACCACCGGTGCCAACCGCGCAGATAAAACCGTCAATTTTGCCCTGGGTCTGCTCCCAGATCTCAGCGCCGGTGGTTTGGTAGTGAATATCGCGGTTGGCGGTGTTGTCGAACTGCCTGGCCCACACCACACCATTGGGGTTTTTGGCGGCGAGCTCTTTAGCCAGCCGCTCGGCGGTATGGATGTAGTGATTGGGGTCGTCGTAACTGGTTGCCTTCACCAGGCGCAGATCGGCACCGTACAGATCCAGCAACTCGATCTTTTCTTTGCTCAGTGACTGCGGCATGACCACGACGGATTTGTAACCCAATGAATTGGCCAGCAAGGTTAGACCGATGCCGGTGTTGCCAGCGGTGCCTTCGACAATTGTGCCGCCAGCGTGCAGTTCGCCGCTGGCCTCGGCGGCGCGAACAATGCCGAGTGCGGTGCGATCTTTGACAGAGCCACCGGGATTGAGGAATTCAGCTTTGCCAAAGATATGGCAACCGGTCTGCTCGGAGGCACTGCGTAAGTAAACCAGAGGGGTGTTGCCGATCAGGTCGGCAAAGCCGGCGGTGGCAATGGGCGGGCTTTGGGGCATGGAAATCTCCTTACAACAGGGGCTTATGGTAGCGCCCTGCTTGTGCCTGTGGCAACGGCAAGCTATGTCACGGGGCAGCTGTTTATGGTCTACTTTGGCAACTGCATTGCAGTGATCCAGTAACTGGAAGGCTGCGTACTAACAGCAAAGGAGTAGTAATGACAGACAGCCTCGGGGTGAGCAACGACCCAAAGCACTGGGTCGCCTGTATGACCAAGGTTGCAGAAGCGCGTGACAAACAGAGTTTTATGGCCCTGTTTGACCATTTCTCGCCGCGGGTGAACGCCTATTTATTGGGGCAGGGGGTTGAGCCGGGTATGGCTGAAGACCTAACCCAGGAGGCGCTGCTCGCGCTTTGGAATAAAGCCCACCTGTACAAGCCAGACAAAGCGGCGGTGAGCACGTGGCTGTTTCGCGTGGCGCGGAATCTGTGGATAGATCGTTTGCGTAAACAGCGGGCCACGGTTTACGAGTTGGAAGATGAATATCTTGAAAGCGGCGTAGGTGCGCAAGACCCGGAGGAAGATGCCGGCGAGTTGGATTCAGATCGTATCCAGCAGGCGCTGGATGGCTTGCCTCGCAACCAGGCCCATGTGGTCTACAAGGCCTATTTTGAAGGCAAAAGTCATAGCGAAATTGCCGCTGATACCGGTATGCCGCTGGGTAGTGTGAAGTCGAGTTTGCGTTTGGCCCTGCACGCCCTGCGCCAGAAGTATGGAGAGGAAGTATGAAATTTGAACACCATCTGCAGGCGGAAACGTTGCTTGCCTATGCGGCCGGATCGCTGCCCGCCGCGATGGCACTGGTGGTGAGTTGCCACACCGAAGTGTGTGAGCAGTGTCGGCGCGAATTACGTCTGGCGGAATCGCTGGGCGGCAAAATGCTGGATTCGCTGGAGGCGAAGCCGCTGTCAGCGGCCGCCCGCGACAATATACTCTCCCTGCTTGATGAGGCGCCGGCGCAAAGCGAGCCTACGCCTGCGGCCAAATCGCCGCAGCAGCCGCTGCGCGATGGAGTGCTGCTCCCGACGGCACTCAAAAACCTGTTGCAGATCGATAGCTACAGTCAGTTACGATGGCGAAAAATGGCCCCGGGCATTGAGAAGTTTGAGTTGCCCTTGAAAGAAGGGCGTTCGTTTATGTTGCGTATCGGCGCGGGTCTGGCCATGCCGGTACACTCTCACACAGCGTCGGAACTCACGCTGATTATGCAGGGTGGCTATCGCGATAAGTTGGGAGACTTTCATGTGGGCGATATTGCCGACCTCGACGGCTCCACCGAACATCAACCAGAAGCTTTCGAGGACGAGAGTTGCATCTGTCTGGCGGGGATGGACGGCGGGCTGAAGTTCAAAGCGCTGCTGCCCACCCTGATGAAGCCCTTTATGCGGCTGTAGCAGGGTACTGACATTAAAAGCGCGCCAGCTGTTTTCCGATCAAGCGGTAGACTCGCGGGTTGAGGGCGAAGCCTAGGTGACTTGAGTTTACCGCGAGGTGGTTGACGTCAGCATGTCGCAACATCGCCACCTCCTGACTGACAATGCCGTCGGTGGGGCTGAAGATGACGGTAACCGGTACTTCAACCGTTTCACTGTTGGTGGCCACCCAACCCGTCACGTCCTGCATATCTTCCGGTACTTCGCTGTTGTAGAGCTTGCGCATCACATCCCAGGCGGCAGTGCCACGCGGATCACCGTGTGGCGTGCCTAGGGTAATCACTTGGCGCACCCATTCGGGATGCTGTTGCCCCAACTCATGGGCGTATAGGCCGCCCATGCTCCAGCCGATCAGACTGACTTTCTGTCCGGTTTCTCGATAGATTTTTTCTAACTCCCGGCCCGCACGCATCACCATCTTTTCCCGGAAATGCGTGGCTGCATCGAGCGATGTCATGCGATATTTGGGGAAGTTCCGGCCGAGATTCCACGGGCGCGCATCGTAGCCCCAGCGCTTGAGCCAGACTCGTAGTGGCGCCATACAGCCGTCGGCGCCGCCAAAACCGGGCAGGGTCATCACCGGATGCCCGTCGCCACGAGGGATGCGCCGCAGCAGCGGGCGCGCTAGCAGCAGCTGCTGAGATTCCAGCAGGGCACGTGCTACCTCAGTGAGGGAATGCCAGAGCTCTGGCGGTTCCGGGTGTGGCTGATTCAAGGCCCGATCTCCTGTTCGACAGTTGTGTTCAGTGTCAATCGGGCGGCTGATTGCGGTCAAGGACAAATACGGTCACTACCGTGACCGGTTTAGGCGGCGACAGTGCGGCCCTGAGCCCAGTCACGCAGGCCCTGGATTTTTTCGGCCATCACCACCGACAGAGGCCGGGTCTGCTCAATGGCAGACAACAAGCTCGCGCTATCCAGCGTCTTGTCCTGGGCGGCGCAGGAATACAGCGCAGAGACAATGGCCTGTTCGATTTCTGCGCCCGAGAAACCGTGGCTTGCTGCCGACAGCAGCGGCAGATCGAACCGCTCAGGGCTTTGCTCGCGTTTTTTCAGGTGGATCTCGAAAATATCCCGGCGCACGGATTCATCGGGCAAATCCACAAAGAAAATTTCGTCCAGGCGCCCTTTGCGGACCAATTCCGGCGGCAGTGAGCTGATATCGTTGGAGGTACAGCACACAAACACGGGTTTGCTGCGCTCCGACAACCAGGTCAGCAAAGTACCTTGGATACGGCGTGAGGTGCCGTCATCGCCCTGACCGTTGGTCAGGCCTTTTTCGATTTCGTCGATCCACAAAACACAGGGTGACATCAGTTCCGACAGCTGCAATGCCTCGCGCAGGTTTTTTTCGGTCTCCCCAATGTATTTGTTGTATAGCGCCGCGAAATCCAGTCGCAGCAGTGGCAGGCCCCAAACACCGGCGATGGCCTTTGCTGCGAGGCTTTTACCGCCGCCCTGCACACCCAGCAGCATTACTCCCTTGGGCTTGTCTGTGCCGTTGGCGTTGAGAAAAGCGCCCTTGCGTTGTTGCAGCCAATCTTTAAGGCCGTGTAGCCCGCCAACGTTGGAAAATTTTTCAGTGTTGTATTCAAAACTGAGTACGCCCTCCATATCCATCAGCTGGAACTTGGCGCGGTTGATTTCGGGCAAATCACTTTCATCAATGGCGCCATCATCACGGATGGCGTTGCGAATCAGGCGGCGGCTGTCTTCAAAGCTCAGACCCTGCAGGTTGGTCATCAGCTGAGTCAGTGTTTTCTGGTCGGTGCGCACCCGGTGGCCGCTGTTTTCACCCGCCCAGCTGCGGGCCTCTTCACGCACAATGGCTTCCAATTGCTGATCGGTCGGCAGCGACAGAGAAAAATAAGCCGCCAGGCGGGTCAGTTCCGGAGGCAGTTTCACCTGGTGGCTGATCATCACCAGGGTAGGGCGCTGTTTGTCATCCAGCAGCGCGATGTCTTTTACCAGGCGTACGATCAGCGGGTTGGTCAGGTAGGGGTGAAAATCGCACAGGGCGATAAGCGCCGGCTGAGCTTGTTGCTTGATGGCCCGCAGCGCCTGCTCAGGATCGCTTAAATCCCTTGAGTCATCGATACGCTGGCCAAAGCCCAGCTGATTGATACCGTCGGTGACCGACCAGCAGTGCAGGGCGCTGGCGCGTTTTATCGCTACCCGGGTGAGTAGCTGTAAGGCGCGAATTTCCTCGAAGGTCTCAAGAACAATCAACGGGGTGCGCGCTTCGAGAAGCAGATTTAAATCATGTGTGTCATTCATGGGCACCAAACATAAGAGGGCTGCACGTCGCTGGCAAGTTAAAAAGCGCCGGCCGCTATCGGCCGGCGCAAGGGCCGATGGGTCAGGTGGCCTGTGCCGGGGTGGCACTCTGGCGTGACTCCAGTGCCCTGTGCAGGGAGAAAGCACCGTCGCCCTGTAGAGCCACCACGGCGGTAGAAACTGTCAAGAAGAGCGGATATTCCCAGCCGCCGCCCTGGGCGCTGAATACCCAACCAAAGTCTGCATGGGCCCAGGTGGCGCCGAGGGCGATGGGGACCAGGGCCAATGCCACCAGGCGGCTTTGATAGCCGATCAGCAGGGCAAAGCCACCGACGGCTTCAGCCAGAAATGTGCCGTAGGCGACGACGGCGGGCAGGCCCAGTGATTCAAAGAAGGCCACGGTGCCGGGCAAAGTGAAGACAAATATTTTGAGATAAACACTGTGTGCGAGATAGATCACGCCCAGGCTGATACGGAGCAGGGCAGTACCGGATTGATTGAGAGTTGATTGGTTCATGATGTGTTCTCCTGCGTGGTTGGGTGACAATGGCTGGCATTCTTTCCCATGCATAAATCGTTTTGAATTGGCAATAAATGCCAATACTATTTGCGTTAATGCAAAGATGATCGCACGCTCCACTATGCTTTACTGCGCGTAAGCAATACGCATACAACGAGTAAACGACGCAAAAGGAGGTCAATATGGGCTTATTGGTCGATGGAAACTGGCGAGACAAGTGGTACGACACGCGCAAAACCGGCGGCAAGTTTGTTCGAGAGCAAAGCCAGTTTCGCGCCGCCATCGGCGAGAGCGAGCATCCAGCTGATGCTGACCGTTACCATCTCTATGTATCACTGGCCTGTCCCTGGGCGCACCGCGCGCTGATATTTCGGGAATTGAAAAGCCTGGGCGACCTGATTGATGTGTCAGTGGTCAGCCCGCTGATGCTGGAACACGGTTGGACCTTTGATCGCGACAGTGGCTCGACCGGCGACGCGCTTTACAACAGTGAGTTTCACTACCAGCTCTACACCCGCCACGACAGTGACTATACCGGCCGGGTCACGGTACCCCTGTTATGGGATAAACAGGCGCAGTGCATTGTGAACAACGAATCGGCAGATATCATTCGCCAGTTCAATTGCGCCTTCGATCATATGACGGGCAATACCGATGACTACTATCCACAGGCGCTGCGCACAGACATTGATGAGATCAATGACTATGTGTACGAGCGAGTTAACAATGGCGTATATCGGGCCGGGTTTGCCACAACGCAGTCCGCTTATGAAGAGGCATATACCGACTTGTTTGAGGCGTTAGATGCGCTGGAAAGTAAATTGTCGAGGCAGCGATTTCTGGCGGGAGAGCGCATTACCGAAGCTGACTGGCGTCTGTTTACCACCCTGATCCGGTTTGATGCGGTCTACCATGGTCACTTCAAATGTAATCGTCAGCGGCTGGAAGACTTTCCGGCATTGTCTGACTACGTCCGTGAGCTCTACCAGTGGCCACGGGTTGCGAAGACGGTGAATTTTGACCACATCAAACGTCACTACTACGCCAGTCACGCCACCATTAACCCCACGGGTATTGTGCCTGCAGGGCCGGAGGTTGATTACCAGCGACCTCACCATCGGTGCGAATTGCCAGGCTACGACGCGGCGGGGAAACGTCTGTGAAAGATTGGGACGATATGCGCTATTTCCATGCGGTGGCAGAGGGCGGCTCGCTCAGTGCGGCAAGTCGTTTGCTGGGCGTGAATCACTCCACCGTGTTCCGGCGCATGAACCAGCTCGAGGAGCGCCTGCAGGCGCGGCTTTTTGATCGGCTCGACAACCGCTATCAGCTCACTGACTCAGGCCGGCAATTACTGACCCACATCCGGCAGGTGGCCAATGTGATGGACGAAGTGGAGCGGCAGGTTGTGGGGCGCGACACCTTGCTGGAAGGGTCCATCCGTGTAACCTGCCCCGATACCTTTCTGGACTGGGTGGTACCGGAAGTAGTCGCCGCTTTCTGCCGCCGCTATCCGCGCATCACCATTGAGTTGCGAGCCGAGCAAGAGCGGCTTGATCTGGCGCGGCGTGAGGCCGATGTAGCCCTGCGTGCCACCAATGCACCGCCGGACTATCTGGTGGGAAAGCGTTTGGGACAGATGGGCTGGAGTTTCTATGCGCACCCTGCGTTGGGTGCGGTTGCCGCTACCCTGCCGGCGAGCGACCCGGCGCCGCTGATTGCACCGGAAGGGAAGCTGCTGCAGGTGCCGGCCTGCCAATGGCTCGACAAGCAGTTGTCGCGCTTTCAGGTTACCGCGCGCGCTGGCTCCCTGCGCGCCGCCGCCGCGCTGGCTAAACAGGGGTTGGGTCTGGCGCTGTTGCCCGCCGAGGCGGGCGAAGGGCTGGTGCGCGTAGCGGAACCGCTGCGTAATTTTGATACTGGCATCTGGATTCTGTACCACCCGGATATGCGGCAGAATGCGCGGCTAAACTGCTTTGTACAGCTTGCTGCCGAAGCGGTTGAGGGGGCGTTGCGGGACGGCGTGAACTGAAATCCTGCCGTGCATGCCGGGGTCAGCTGGCGCATATTTTGGGAAGCGAGATTGCGGTGGCAGATTGCCGCCAAGTTAAAACTCAGTCAGAACAAAGACTTGACCCGGCGTGGGTTCTTGCCCGTGGCTGGCCGTTGCTAGGGTTCGCGCGAATCGCGCGCACGGCAGTTTTGTACGCCTCAACGGGACTGTTCAGTTTATTGCCGAGGCCTTATTGAGCGTCTTTGCGGGGCATATCGCGGATGAGCAGCAGACAGGAAAGTGTACCCAGCACAATCACCATCAGCAGTGACGCGGTGGTGGCCCAACGCCAGCGCGACGCGAGGGTGACGGGTTCGGTGTTTGGGTCAAGTACCGTTACGCGGCTTGATTTCGGCCAGCTGTCTGATTGGACGCTGAGGACGGCGCGGTGCAGGGTGTCTTGTGCGTACAGCAGTTGATAATCCAGTCGCGGGTGCGGGGCCAAGGGCCCGTTCCCGGTGCAGTGCCAGTTCAGCTGCCATACGCTGAAGCGTTCATCCACGTACTCGGTGAGTCCGTGCAGTCGCGCCTCAAGCAAGCAGGGGCTGTCCATCTCCACGGAGATGCCCGCCGCTATCCGGTCGCCAAACTGCCTGGCCTGTTGTTGCAATACCCGCCAGCTCAGTGTTTCCGGGGGGGCGTCCGACAGATGCATCATCACATCGGTCAGTGACAGATCCAGTCGCAGTGACTGCGGCATGCTGCTATGCCAGTAGAGATAACTGGTGCTGGCCTCGTGGGCTTGCAGCGTGCCGCACAGAGTCATTGTTAGAAAGATAGCTTGCCAGATTTTCACTGCTGCATACCTGCCTGCTGTCGTGCCCGCTGCAGCAGCTGAAAGTCGGCGCGCTCTTTTTGCTGTCGATAATTCGCTTCTGCCAGTTTCAGAGCCTCTTCCGGGCGCTGTTCTACGTCCAGTTCAAAGCGGGCGCGTTCGTGCAGATGCAGGCTGGCATCGCGCTGGCTGGCGCTTTCAAAGCGCTGTTTCAGCTGACGGTAAAGGCTGTCGGAGCGGATGTTCGGGATTTTACGCATGGCGATCAGTCGCAGCAGATCGAGCCGGTCGGTACGCGGTCGGTCGGCAAGCGCGGCCAGTGCCGCTTCGGCTTGATTGTGTTGCAGGTACCATTGTGCCAAACCAGCGGCGCTGTAGTGATCGTCGGGTGCCAGCTGCAGCGCCTGACGGTAGTAACGCTCGGTGTGCGGATGGTCGATGGCGGCTGCCAGTTCGGCCAGTGTGCCGGCTGCCCAGGCACGCTCCTGAGGTGTGTGTGGGGGGGGGGATTGCACTACAGCGTCCAGTCCCAGGAAGGCTTGCTCCGCTTCGCCCTCAAGGCCAAGCAGGTTGTGCAGGCAACTTTGTGCGATCAGGGCAAAGCCGAGTGTTTGCAAACGCTGGCAGGTCGTTCGCGCCAGTGCGAAATCGCCCTGTACCAGCGCAATACTGTACAGGGTGAAATTGGCTTGGGCGTGATCCGGAGACTCGGCCAGTACGCCGCGCAAGACAGCCGCCGCTTCGGCAAAGCGATGCTGTCGCTGGTTAATAATAGCGCGCAGGATACGTGACTCGACATTGGTGTTACCGGACTGCAGCAACAAGGCATCGGCGCGGCCGAGGGCGCGCAGGTCGCCATGGGTTTGCGACCACTGAATGAGTTTGCGCACATCATTCAGTGTAGCGGTGATAGTTGTAGGGTCCTGGTGCAGCGTATTGCGCCAGATAATAGTGTCGGATTCGGGTATCTCAACGGGTGGCGCCGCCTCTCTTGCAGCACTCATCAATGAAAGGGCCAGCAAGCCGGCCCCTACGATGAGTCGCGAGATCTTCATTGCAGTTGCTGGTTGAAGGCGTTCTGGTCTTTGCTGTCGCTGAACTCCGTGTTGTTTATCTCGGTTGGCAATCCGGTCACCGGATCGGCATTGAACAGGCTTTGAATAAACGTACCGATATCTGTATTTGAGGGCGCCACTGGCGCGGATGACACGTTGTTCAAACCGTCACTGGAGCAGGCGGTCAGCGCCAGCGCGGTGAACGCCAGTGCCAGCCGGTAGTTGATTGGGCGATTCATGCGGTCGACCTCCTTAGTTTGGTGAGCCGGCGATGGGTGCCTTCAGGTAGGGGAACGCCTCGTCGAAGTCGGTGGCACTGACAATGGCACCGTCGGTGTAGGGCAGAGTGTTATCGCCCGCGTCCGGGTTGGAGCCCAGCAGTACGCCCATGGCAGCGCGAAGGGCAATATCCACCACGTCATCGCCGGGGCGTCGACCGTTCGGGAAGCCGGCGTTGTCGCCCGCCAGTACGCCCAGGTTTGACTGGCTTGCTGTAGGGGTCACGGCAACGCTGGTATTGAGTCGCAGCATTTCCGAAGCCGTCACATTGGCCGGTTGAGTCAGTCCGGGCACCCCGGTCAGAAATACCTGCACCAGGTCATTGCGCGGGAATACGTTGGGTGCGGTCACGCCAAACAGGGCTTCGAGTAGTTCAGGCAGCGCCGGGTTGGTCACGTAGGTCGCAAACTGACCGTCGCCGGATGGGTGGCTGGCGTTGAAACGGTCTTTGTCCTTGAGGCCGATGACCACTTCGTTGACCAGCGGCATGCCAAGTCTTGATACCTGGGTAAAGGCGCCGCCCTGTATTGTGGCCGGTTTACCCGTGCTGCCGCCGATAAAAGCGTCCGCAGTGGGTGAGGGGTTCAGAATCCGGGCCTGTGGCAGCGAGGCCGTGGTCCACGCGCCAATCACCGGCTCCGAGCCCGAGGTGAGACAAGCAATAGGAATCTGCAGCGCGAGCGAGGTCACGTTCTTGTCGGCAATCACGTTGGCTTCGGCATCGCGGGGACCTACCGGGTTGGTGTTGACAAGATCAAAAACCTCGCCGAGGTTAACCGCAAAACCTTCCTTGCGCTGGCCGGCAAATACTTTGCCCTGGCTCGCGCAGCCGGGGATGGTAACGGCGTATACGTGGTCGGCGGCGTAGGCGGGGTAGTCAGTAATGGATTTGTTGCCGATATTGTCGAGTGGCTTCATAAAGCTGGCGGAGCCGTTGGCCGCATTGGTGACCGAGCTGGTGTTGCCCGAACGGCGCTCGCCGGCAATCCGCGTAACCGTGTAGGTCTGGCGCACGTAAACATTGCTGGTACCGTCAGCTTGCGGGCCGATGGCGCCAATATTTTTCAGGGGTACAGACACCATCTCGCCGTTGACTGGTACCTTGAGATCCTGAACGACATCATCGAATGCAAACTGGAAGGTGATGTCTTCAACGGCATCGCCGTTGTTATCGATATGAATTTCGTAGACAGCGCTGGTATCAAGATCAAAATAATTGGGACCGCCATAGGCATCCTGCAAAGGCAGGTAGTTGGCGATCAGCGTAACCGTGGCATCGCTTTCGTTGCCGTAGCTGCGGAACATGTAAAAGTCGGAGCCATCCACTTTGGGAGCGTGGGTGATAAACGGGGCTTCCCGGTGGCTGGATGCGGAGGCTCCACTGGCGACGATGGCCGCGCTCAGGAGTGCCGCTGGAATGGTTATACGTGATTGCATATGCGCCTCGGGTTGGGGGTTGTCAGTGTCATAAATTTTGCTTACGTGTGTCGTAGCAGCTGCGGATCATGGGGACGCGAAAAATATTCATTCATGCGGCGATGATGTCGACGTCGCAGCTACTCAGTTGAGCCTCGTAAGCTTGCCGCGCGCAAGCCGCAAGCGTAGAATCCTGTTCGAATGACATTCGAACAGGATTCTTTTTATGCCTCCCGCCCCCCGTTTCTCCCCGGAAGAAGAGCGGGAAATCGTGCTCGATGCGGCCGTGGCCTGCATCGAAGAAAGCTCATTGCTGGGCTTTACTATCGGCGCTATCGCCAAGCGCGCTGGGCTGTCGGTGGGGTCGCTTTACAAACATGTACAGAGCAAGGAAGACCTGCTGGTGGCATTGGCCACCCGGCAGGCCCGCCATACCCGGCGGCTTTACGGTGAAATCCTCAGTGCCGGTCTGAGCGCGCCCCAGCGCATTATCAGCCTCAGTCTGCTCAATCCGGCCAAGACCCGGCTGTTCAGCTTTGATGAACACCTCAACACCCTGGTCTCGAGCGAGGCCATCCTGCAGCGCGCCTCGCAGGGCTGGCTGGCGCAAATGCGCGCGGCGGCCGAGAGCATTGATCTGATGTTTCGCGATTTTTTCCAGTCGGCGGCGGACAGCGGTGAGCTGGATGTGGCCAACGAGGAGGAATTGCACACCCTCAGTATGGGCTGCTGGTCCATGTGCGCCGGTTTTCAGCATATTGCCCTGATGCGCAATGTGCGCGGCAGCGAGCGCCAGGAACACCTGTTGGCCTACCCGCTTCAGGCCACGGATTACCCCATTGTCTGCACCCAGCGCCTGCTCAATACCTACCGCTGGCGTCACCCCCTCACCGCCGAGGCTATCGAGTCGGCCTGCGTCCACTTGGTCGCATTGGGTTACCGCTAGTGACCGCGATGCCTATTTTCTCAAGGAGTCTGTTATGAAATCCCCGGTCGCCAAACGCTGGCTGGTCACCGCCACTTCCCTGTCGGTGGTCATTGCGGCGCTCGCTGCCTTCAAGGTGCAGGAAATTCTCGGCGCCATTGCCTTTGCCCAGTCCTTTCCCGAGCCCGCTGAGAAAGTCGAGGTCTACGTGGTGGCAAGCGGCGACTATCAGGCCATGCAAACCGTGTACGCCGAGGTGACCGCGCCGCAGCGACTGACGCTGCGCAATGAGCTGGGCGGTGTAATCGTGAAGCTGGGTTTTGCCGCAGGCGATCGCGTCAGCGAAGGGCAGCTGCTGGTGCAGCAGGACGTGCGGGAAGAGCAGGCGCGGCTGCGTGCGCTGAAAGCCCGCGACGTGCTGGCCGCGCGTACCTTTGAGCGCAACAGCACCCTGTTCAGGGAAAAGCGCCTGAGTGAACAGGCGCTGGACGAAGCTCGCGCCGAGCTGGAATCGGTGCGCGCGGAAATTGCCCAGGTGACGGTGCAGATCGACAAGAAAACCCTGCGCGCCCCGTTTGCCGCCAAGGCGGGCATGCATCGCCTGGAGGTGGGGGAGTTGCTGACACCGCACACAGCGATCACCACCTTGGTGGGCGAAGGCGAAACTCGCTGGATCGACTTTGAGTTGCCACAGGCTGCCATGCAGCTCCAGGTGGGCGACCCGGTGGCGGTCATGGCAGAGCGCGAGCTGACGGCGCACATCATTGCGCGTGATGCACAGTTGTCAGAAAGCGCCCGCAGTCTGTGCTATCGCGCGGAACTCACCGCAGCGGATCACGGCTTGCTGCCCAACGCGGTGGTCAAGGTGCGGGTGCCGGCAAGTCGCCCGCAGGTGGTGGCGCTGATTCCGGATACGGCGCTGCGCGTGGACCAGCTCGGCAGCTTTGTCTATCTGCTGGAGCAGGGTGAGGACAATGTACTGCGCGCCCGTCGCCAGCAGGTGGAGGTGGCGAGTCGGCGTAACAATACCGTTGCCATTGCGGCAGGCGTGAGTGAAGGCGATCGCATTGCCGGCAAAGGCGCGTTCAAGTTGCGCGACAATATGAAAGTGTCAGTGGCCGAACCTGCGGCGGAGCCGCATTCATGATACCAGCCAACAAACCTTCGATAGTGGATGCCTTCGTCAAGCGACCGATTCTGGCGCTGGTGGTCTGCGTGGTGCTGGTGTTGGCTGGTCTGCGTGCCGCCCAAGGAATTGCGGTGCTGCAGTTTCCGCGCATCGAGAGTGCCACGCTGGTGATCTCTACGATCTATACCGGTGCCTCATCCGATGTGGTGCAGGGTTTCGTGACCGAACCCATCGAGCGGGTGGCCGCCACCATTCCCGGCGTAGATTATGTGGATTCCAATACCACCGCCGGGGTCAGTACGGTGCGGGTGTGGCTGCAGCTCAACCACAGCACCACAGCGGCGCTGGCTGAACTCTCTAGCCGTTTGAGTCAGATTCGGTTCGAGTTGCCCCAGGGCGCGGAAGATCCGTCGGTAGAAGTACAGCGCGCTGACCGGCCAGCGGCGCTGTTTTATCTGGATGTGGTGGCCGACAATATTCCCCGCGCCCAGGTCACCGATTACCTCAAGCGCGAAGTCAATCCGATGATTGCCGCCATCGACGGTGTGCAGCGGGTAGGGTTGGAGGGTGGTCGTGAGCCCGCGATGCGTATCTGGCTGGATCCGGCAAAGTTGCGAGCCTTTGATCTGAGTGCCAGCGATGTACTGGCAGCGCTACGCGGCAATAATGTTATTGCTACTGTTGGCCATACTGAAAATGCGTGGCAGCGGATAAACCTTCTCGCCAACACGACGCTGCAGACGACAGATGATTTTCGTCAGCTCGTCTTGCGTGAAGATCGAAGCGCGCTGCTGCGGCTCGGAGACGTTGCGCGGATTGAGCTGGCTGAAGAGGAGGGGGAGGTGAATGCCCGTTACAGTCAGCGCGACAATGTGTTCATTTCTGTTTGGCCTTTGCCGGGTGCCAATGAGATCGCAATTGGTGATGCTCTCTATCCGCTGCTGGACGACCTGAATCGCAACATGCCTGCGGGAATCCGGATTGAAGGGGGTTACGACGGCACCATCTATATGCGTGATGCTCTTCGTGAAATCTTCACGACGCTCTCGGAAACCATTTTACTGGTGGGCTTGGTGGTGCTTGCGCTGATGGGTTCATTTCGCACGGCTTTAGTGCCGCTGCTTACGATCCCGATATCCATACTGGGTGCGATCGCCTGTATGGCAATGATGGGTTTTTCACTCAACCTGCTTACCACATTAGCGATCGTGCTATCTGTTGGTTTGGTAGTAGATGATGCGATTGTGGTGGTAGAGAATGTCGCGCGCCATATGCGAGAGGGTCTATCTCGCACTGAGGCGGCGTTGGTCAGTAGCCGGGAGTTGCTGACACCTATTATCACCATGACGCTCACTTTGGCGGCAGTCTACGCGCCGATAGGCTTTCTCTCTGGTCTGAGCGGGGTTCTCTTTAAGGAATTTGCCTTCACGCTGGCTATTGCAGTGCTGATCTCGGGTGTTGTCGCCATAACCCTGGCGCCTATCATGAGTGCCAAGGTTACACCTGAAGGTGGTCATGAGGGCCGCATTACCCATTGGGTGAATGAGCGCTTTGATCGCTTGCATTATCGCTACGCCAAAATCTTGGACCGGTTGTTTCTATGGCAGGGGCAGATATTGGTGATGGCGCTGATTTTTAGTCTGTTGGCAGTCCCGTTCATGTTGTTTTCCCAGAAAGAGCTGGCACCGATTGAAGACGAAGGCATGCTGAGCGTTGTTGTCGAGGCTCCACCAGAGGCTTCGCTGGATTATACCAGCCGCCAAATGCACGACGTGGTGGATGCACTGTTGACCCTGCCTGGCAGTACTCGCATGTGGCAGGTGGTGCGTTCCAGTGGGGGATTTGGTGGGTTGGAATTCAAACCATTCGTTGAGCGGGAGCACACGGTGCAGGACTTGCTGTTTCCTGCCTTCGATGCCTTGTCCGGTGTGGAGGGGGTAAAAGCTTTCCCGATTTTGCCGCCATCGTTGCCCAGTGCCGGCCAGTTTGATGTGGAAATGGTTATACAATCGCCCGACAGCTATCGGGCGATGATAGCCTATGCCGATAAAATGGTTCAGGCGGCTTATGCCAGTGGTAACTTCATGTTTGCCGAAACAGACCTCAAAATTGACCTGACCCAGGTAAAACTCGATTTTGATCGCGATCGCATAGCAGACCTTGGTATGACCCTGGCTAGCGTAAACGACCAGATTGCGACGTTGCTTTCAGGCAACTACGCCAACCGTTTCGACGCCAACGGCCGGGCACACCGGGTTATACCGATGGTGCAGGATGCAGATCGTATTGACCCGGAGACCATGCTCGATCTGCTTCTGCAGACCCCTTCAGGTGAACTGGTCCCGGTATCTGCCATCGCTACGCTTAGCTACGACGTAGCACCGCGCGTGTTGGGAAAGTTTGATCAGAAACGCTCCTTTCGTCTGTTTGGTGGCATCACTCCAGGCTCGACTAAAGAGCAGGCACTGAGCGTGCTGGAGAAAGCGGCAGCTGATTTGCTCCCACCCCAGTACTCGGTGGATTACGCCGGTGAATCCCGTCAGATCCGTAAGGAAGGCAATACGCTTATCGCCGTGTTGGGAATAGCGCTTGTACTGGTTTATCTGATGTTGGCCGTGCAATTTAACAGTCTGCGCGATCCCTTGGTGGTTCTGTTGGGCTCTGTGCCGCTGGCAATATCGGGTGCGCTGCTTTTTCCGTTCTTAAGTTGGACAAGTATCAATATCTACTCACAGATCGGTTTTATAACGCTGGTAGGGCTTGTGGCGAAGAACGGTATTCTCATTGTGGAATTTGCGAATCAGGCGCAAAAGCAGGGGGCTCGCAAGCTGGAGGCCATTCGAATGGCTGCTGAAACGCGCCTGCGCCCCGTATTGATGACGACCGCCGCTACTGTTCTGGGGCACTTTCCCTTGGTGTTGGTTACCGGTGCAGGCGCCGAAGCGCGAAACAGCATAGGTATCATTTTGGTGGCGGGCATGCTGATTGGCACGTTCTTTACGTTGGTTGTGTTGCCATGTATGTATCTCTGGCTGGCGGAAGAACATGAGCCCGAAGGGTTGGATTCGCCGCTGAAAATAGCGCCGGGTTAGCCCACTAGTGTACGGAGCACGTTAAGCTAACGCTTTTGTTAAGGAGTTTTTGTGATCCCCCGGAGGTACGCACCCTTTGTGTTTGCGTTTTTTATGTCGCTTTTCATGTCAATGCTCATGTCATTGGTCATATCTATATTCAATGTTGGCTTGGTGTCTGATCTTCCTGCCATCTGGCTCAAAGCCTGGTTGTTTGCATTTGTCGTGGCTTTCCCGGTCACGCTGCTGGTAACGCCTCTTGTTAGGCGCCTAGTGTCTAGAATAACCAGCTAGCTATGTGGCATTTCCTCGCTTCGGATACTGCGGATTAGTGGGCTTCCTTCGGAATACCCTTATAGATCACGGATAATTTCTGTGAGATCGTCAACGATCAGACAAATACTCTTAACTGCTGCGGCGTGGATAACATTGCGTCGGACAGGTCTTCGGGCGGGACGCCCAGGGATGTCCGTACTATGGCTTCAACGTATTGTATTTCTAGTGATTTTGGTATGGCGGCTCTGGATCATCTCGATCAGGGAGTAACGGTCTTTGAGTATTTGCCGACGGGTGGAGTGCTGCGTTACGTGAACCCTGCGTACGCAAGATTGATCGAATACGATGTCGATGAGTTAATTGGTAAATCGTCTGCCTTTCTCGGGAAATTCTGTTTAAACCCCAATACACTTCTGGAATTGCAAGACACACTTCGCCGTGGGGAGCAAGCAACAGCCCGCCTACAGTTGCGCAGTCGCACTGGGAAAATTCTGTGGTTTGAGCTAACGGCAATACCGATTATTCAGTCTGGCAGGAATTTCGTGATGTTTATTCATCACGATATTACAGATATTGAATCCGACAAAGACACAATGCGCAAGCGCTGCGACATACTGGCAGAGCGTAACCAAGAGCTTGAAGAGCTCTCTGTCCACGACCCGCTAACAGGCCTCTATAACCGACGTTTTTTTGATCCGGATTTTATTCGT
>NZ_JBVBUV010000020.1:0-59318 GCF_057445395.1 Litorivivens sp. | reverse complement strand
ATCGAAATCATCTGTAAAGCTTTACATTCAGCCGGAAATCAGGGAGACGGTCTTATTTCTCCATCGTCAGATGCCATAAAGACAATTACGTCAACCTCGTCAAAACCGTCAATCGTATCGGGATTAGCGGGAGGGTATTGTGCATCACAGCCATCGCCTCCAGCGTTCCAGGTCTCGCGATCCCACACGTAGCTGAGCTCGGGGTCTGTCCCCGAATAAAAGGAAAAGTCCGATTCGGCGTTGGCCAGGAAGTAGGGCATGCGTTCATCTACTTGCACCGGGATCTCGACATAGCCAAAGCTATTGGCGGAGGGATGGTCGGCGTCGTAGCGGTAAGCGGCAATTTCATTTACTGGCACCCCGGTGGGAACAAAGTCTTCGGTGCCCGGGGCGGGGTAAAGCAATATGCCATTATGGGCGTCACGTTTGTTCAGCTCTGCCGGTTCGGTAATGAATTCGCCATCGGCGCCCACTCCACTGGGGTAGGGTTCGGCTACGCCCTGCGCGGCGGGTACTGACCAGCCTGGCAACTGGGCACCGGTCAATACCACCGGTTCCGCATCGCGGGCGGCCGACAAAGCTTGTTGGCCTGCGCTGGCGGGGTCGGTATGCAAGCCAAGCGCATTACCCACCTCTGATTGGAAGCGGGTGGCGTCGCCGGTACTGGCGGCGGCTAGTATGGCAGCGAGACTGTCCTCCTCGCCCGTAAACCAGTTGCTTATTCCGCTGGAAAACTGGGCCAGAGCTTGATTCAGTGCATCGCCAGCGCCTTCAAAATCACCGGAAAGGAAGCTTTGAATGACGCCGGAGAGGCTGGCGAAGAAATCTGCCAGCACGCCTAGTATGCCGCTACCGCGATCGATGTCAGAACCGCTTCCAGCAAGTGTTGAGGTATTGCCATACACATCGACTGCGTCGGCAGTAATACCATTACCCAGATCGGTGATGCTGGCGGAATAAGTAGCTACGTTGTTGTCGATAACCGGAGAGTCGGCCATAACTGCGTCGACACCGTTGCTGAATACCACGAAGCCTTGGCGCACCGGCGCTTCCTGGCGGGGATCAACGGCGGGGTCTATCAGTCGGTAATTGTCTGGTTGAGCCGGATAGGACAGCGTTACGCTATATATACCGTTGTCTTCAACAGGTTCGCTGACGATTAGATTGTCGGCATTGCTTATCGTAAACGCTTCGGATTCCAGTGTGTAGTTTTCATCGCCGGTGTCGATGTGTGTGCCTACAATACGGAACCGGTAGTTGCCGGCGGGCCAGTCGAGCGGGGCTTCAAAAGTCACGGTCCACAAATGACTGCCCAGACTCAAGCGGTAGTCGAGATGGGTTTCGTATTGAGTGTCGATGATTTCGCTGTTGCGCCGTCGTACTGGCGCCCAGTTATTGGGTGACGTTTCCACTTCGAGAGTAACCGTTGGCAGTTCAGCCAGTGGATCGTTACCTTCCCAGGTGAAGTAGGTCGTGCCAAAGCGCTGGATATCGTTTGGCTGCAACGTCGCTAGAGGGTTAGCTATGTTGGGTGTCGGCTGGGCATCGGGCACTTTATTGTAGTAGTCGCTATACAGCGCAAAGTTGGCGGCAAACTCATCTTTGGGGGGCACCTGATCAAACAGTAGGGCCGTGGCGAGTTCAATGCTTGCGCGCTGAATGCGACCGCCTTGTTTCCAGCCCCAGAAGGTGGTGGTGCCTTCGGTGTCACCGAGTTTCCAGGATTCCTCGGAGTCCGGCAGGATGTAGCCAATGTGATCCTGTGAGTAACCCCAGATAAAGACATTTTCAGCTGGTACCCCCAGTGCCATCAGATCGTCTTGCAGACGCAATCCCTGCTCCACCAGCGGTTCGCCAGGCTGGGCCAGAAAGTAGGCGTCACCAATTTTAAAGGCTGTGACGCGGGTGTCCTGGGGCACGAAAGCGCCATTTTCAGCCACGCCATTGTCGGCAAGGTCAATGGTGTCGGGCGGCGGTGCAGGCAGGCAGTAGGGTATCTGTTCGCCACTGCTGGGGCCGACAAAAGGTACGCCCGCATCGCTATTGCACTGGGCGGCACCCCATTCATAGGGGTACTCATCGCTCTCATAGCCGAGTGCTTCGCGCGAGAGAATGATGCGCTGCGACACGGCGCGAATATCTGGCGTCAATGCCAGTTCGCTGATGCTGTCGTAGATTGAGAGGACCTGCGGCGCCATCAACTTGCCGTAGCGTTCAATGCCCTGCAATTTGGGTTTGGCGACATTGCGTGGGCTAACATCCCCCCCTGCGCTTTGGATCAACATGGCGACAACTGGCGTATCGAATTGTTGTTCAACTTCGCGCTCAACCGCGGCCAGCACATCACCTGAGAAATAGAGATTCTCTACGTCGAAGGCGATACCGTGGGCCGCAAAATTGACCACGACTGCGAGAGGTTCGTTATCTGCGCTGTCGACCCGGATCACACCAATGCGTTTGCGTAGGCTATTCTGCTCGGCAATACGCTCGGCGGAGTAGGGTGAACGCGAACGGCGAAAGCCATTCAGACCCTGAGTGTCGGAACCTGTCGCATGCCCCACTTTGGCGGGTTGCATATTGCTCAGAGCATCGACCACAGGTTGGGCAAGCTGGCTGACAATACGGTTGAACAGGGCGGGCTGATAGTAGTCCATGGCCAGCCAGAAATAGCGGGCAGAGTGGTTGGCAATTGCGCCGGGGCCGTCGTGGGTATGGGTGGCAGACATCACCAGCCCTTCTTTCAGATTGCATCCCTGCGGCAGGTTGTCGCCAAGTTCAGTGGTAGCCACCTCGGCCACTTTCTGCACCACTTCATCAAGCATGCCGATAAAGTCGGTTTTCACCATTACCACACAATCGCTGCCGTCGTAGAGGGCGACGGCCTTGGTAATCAGTGAATCGTAGTAACCGCGAGACGGAGGGGAATAGGTCGCATAGGGTGAGTGGGCGGCGCGGGCTTCATCGGGTACGGTTGGAAG
The DNA here is from genome assembly GCF_057445395.1 of Litorivivens sp. Classification (NCBI taxonomy): domain Bacteria; kingdom Pseudomonadati; phylum Pseudomonadota; class Gammaproteobacteria; genus Litorivivens; species Litorivivens sp. Next base: position 56,340 of record NZ_JBVBUV010000020.1, on the reverse strand, counting down.
TGGATGCCCGTCGTGATCTTGGGCCGGTAAGAAATCAGCAAACTCCGAGACAAAGAACTCAAAGGGTGCTGAGGGGTCGCCGCCGGGGAAATTTTCGAATTCATCCGCAATAGGGAAGAAGTCGCCAAACACTGGCGGTCGAGCATAGCCGCCCAGAGGAGTGCCCACCGGTACGGCGATGGCTTTCTTAGCGACACCGGCGAGTAATTGTCCGGGAGGATTATAGGGGCCAGCGTCTGGCTCAGCCGGGTGACCTGTATTCAGGCCCGCCGCCGCACCGGCCTGCACGGCAGCGATTTGGGTAACATCACCGACGAATACGCCAGTCGATCCCTGCAGGGCCGCGATGGCACCTTCCAGATTGTTATTGCTCAGTTCGGCAATGACCTGTTGCAGACCCTCACCATAGAGATTTAGCGCATCGGCAAATCCGGGGTTGGCTGTCGGTGGCGCCTGTTCGCCAAACCAGATTGGCGCAGAGACCAGCAGGTGATTCCGATTGCCACCACAGTTGTTTTCAGTGGCCGGGCAGGCAACCACAAAATACCAGTCCTGACCGCGCGCTGGATGATTAACGCCTAGCTGAGTTGTGAAATGACCCAAGCCGTCAGCGGCACCCAGCGAAATTGGGTCGTCCTGACCACCTCGCGTATTGCTAACCAAAGCCAGTTGGGCGCCGACGGGCAAGTTATCTGCCTGAATATTCAGGAAATGCTGAACTTGGGGAGAGGGTATTGTCGGGATGATAGAGCCCAGCGGTTGCCCGCTATTCATAGACTGGCCATTGGCCCAGTAGAGCAGTGAGGGTGTTTGTGCTGGTGTACCGGGAGTGCCGCCGACCACGCGACTGCTTACGGCAACAGTTCGACGGTTCTGGAGGGCGACGTAATAATCCTGCGGCTTACGGCCCCGAGTAAAAATCAAGGTTTTGCCGTCGGAAGTGTTGGCCCATTCGCGCTGGTGCTCATCTTCCGCATCAACCGGGCCGATATGCCAGCCCTTGGTCAGAGCTTTTACGTAAAACTCGATATCGTCGCCACCGCGAACTTCCATCGCTACCACGTTGTCATCGACATCGGGAACGTAGCTCAGGTCGTTCCAGTTGGCGCTGCCGCCAGTATTTAAAATATCGTGACCGCTATCAAACGGAGTCAGTGAGGGGTTGCCACCGGGATGGTTAAAGGCGACCAAGGCATCGGAACCACCGCCTTCTACCGCCGGAGTGCGCAGCCAGTCCCACATGAAATCCATGCTGGCGTAGCTGCCGTCATTTTTGGCGTTGATGATATTGGTCGAACCATACACGTTCATATGGTTGTAGAAGTCGTTGGTCCACTCGAAACCACGCAGGGCGGTAAATCCAATGTACTCACCATTGGCATCGCGTTCGGTTGCGGCGCTTGCCTGTTCGAGTGTCGCTTGCCATTTAAAGTACTGATCGCTTTCTTCAGCGTTGGCACAGGACAGGAAGGTAGCGATGGTATCAGCGCTGGGTGGTGCAAAGGCTTGGGCGCAAACTGCCGCGGTGGTAATCGGTAGCTTTTCATTATCCGAGTGCTCGGAAGACCACATAAAGTCGAGGATAACCCCACTGTCACCGTTGCCATCATCGGTGGTGTTGTGGCCAATACGTCCGGCTTTAAAGTAGTCAGCAGGGCGCATGGCCGGATCGCCGTCGGAATAGCCGCTGTGCTCGTGCACGGCGCCCACGCGTTGTACTAATGGGCCGTCACTCTCGCCGCCGTTATAATCGGGATCGGCAAATGCAAAGGCTTGGCAGAACTCGGACTGCCATTGGTAGTCGCACAGGGAGCGAACCACATGGGCTGCGTTGCCGGTCGCCAGACACTGCGGATTGAGGCCACTGGAAAGGTTGCTGCAGGTACTGTTGGAATCTGTTATGCGGCGTAGAGCCGCACTGGCGGGCTGACTGAAGTCAGGCTGCCCTTGCGCATCCACGGCGTAAACAGGCAATTCAATCGTGCCTTGCAGGTTCACTGCCTGAATGGATGGGTCACGCGAGAAAGAGGCGAGGAACTGTGGGTGATAGCCGTACACCAGCAGAGCCAGCTCGTCACCTTGATTCAGCCGTTCGGCAATGCCGACCATCTCTACGGCTGGGTGCTCACCCAGGCCGCGCACTGGCATGATCTGGTCGTCGATGAGTCGCCACTCATCGGTGCCAGCGCGTTTTACGCCAAGGCCTACATAGCTAATGCTGTCGCAACCCGCACGAATCGTTGGTACGCGGCCAACACCACAGGCTTCATCGTTAGCCACCTGAGGACTGGTGACTGTAAGCGAGGCCAGTGGAATACCGGCGAGGATGGCGCCATTAGCGTCCTCGACTGACACCAGCGGCAAAACCGAAAAGGACTTCCCCGCGTTGTAGAGTTGCTGGGCCAGCGCACCATTGGGGATGCTACTGAGGGCCAGGTTATCCATCACAAAAGCGTTGTTGCCAATGCCGGTTTGACCAAAGCGTGTGGCGAGCAGTTGGTCGTCAGGTATAAGCACTGCATCGTTGTCACTCAAAGACAGACACAGCGCGCCTTCCGTACCGTTGAGTGAAGCACCGGGATCGATGCCTTTCAGTTTTTCATTCAGCCAGTCGAGTGTTGCAGTGCTGCGATTAATGTCACCGCAGTTGCCAGTACCGGAGCCTTCCTGAAAGGCAAGGGGGCCAGGACCGGGCGCATAGCCCTGAAGGTTATGGCCCGACTGGTGGGTCAGCAGGCGCACATCACCGCCGCGTTCCTTCATGCACTGGTAGTTCCACCAGGCGTCGTTGAAATTAAACAGAGTGTCGCGCAAACCCTGGGTCAGCAGCACATCGACAGTGGGCTGACCACTGCGGGTGTTGCTGCCGGGGCTTTCCTGAAAGTCCTGCAGGTTGTTGTTAATCGGGCTTTCGTTGGCAGAATAGGGGCGTACAGGCTCGTCGTTGAGACCACACCAGTAACTGGGGCTGTGGTAGCGGAACCAGTCCAGTGCGCTGCGCGGAAACTCATTGGTGCTTGCACCGCGCAAGAGTGTTTCCTTGATATAGGGATCGAGGCCTCGCGCCAGCGGCGATTCGCCCGCAGAGAGTCCGGGGCCGTAGCTGCCAGCTTCGCCGCCGGCGACCAGTAGCAAATCCCAGGCAGTTTTCAGTACATCACCGGGGTTGAGGCTGTAGCGCAGATCGTGCCAGGTAATATCCGGCACCATCGCATCGATACGCTCTTTCTCATCGACCGCGTGGAGCAGCATTTGATAGCCGCCGCCATAGCTGCTGCCAATGGTGCCGACCACGAGATTATCGCCTTTGGCCACGCTTTGCGGGTTGGCTGGACGGTTGATAAAGGTGCCGGTGCTTTCATCGCGCCAAGCGAGATAGTCGAGATTTTGCTCCGCCCAATCCAGTATCTGTATTAGATCCTTGCCTTCAAAATCCGGATCCATTACTCGCACGGTGCCGCCGCTTTGACCAAAGCCGCGCTGGTCGATGCTGATAACGGCAAAACCTGCGTCGCGCAGATCACTAAAACCGCCGGTGCTGCGCGAGCCGCCAAAGCCGTGTCCGTGGAGCACAAGCGGGTGGGCGCCGTTGGCGGTTTTGCCACAATCAATGGCGTTGGGTTCTAGCACCTGAAAGCTGATGGGGTGACCGCTGTCAGAGCTGAGTACGACCTGGTAGCTATCGCCGCCTTCAAGTTTGGTGCCCTGGTCACAGGATGCATTGACGAGTTGCTCAGCCGCACAGCCGTCGCCGTTCACATCGCTGCCATCGGGGGTGGCGGGGCACTGATCATTGACATCGGCAACGCCGTCGTTGTCGCTGTCATCCGGGGGATCACAGGCGTCGCCTTGGCCGTCATTATCGGTATCGGTCTGATCGTTAGGGATGGTCGGGCAGTTGTCGACGTCATCATTGTAGCTATCGCCGTCATCGTCCGGGTCGGCGTTGTCCCCAATGCCGTTGCCATCAAGGTCGCTCGACTCAGTTGGGTCACCGGGGAAAGCATCGTCGCGGTCCGGAACCCCGTCGCCGTCACTGTCGGGTAATGCCGGCAAGGCGTCACACAGTCCGTCGTCGCTTATGCCATTCACATCCAGCACTGTACTGACTGTATACAGGAAGTGAGACTTCTGACATTTGGCAGAAGGTTCGCGACGTGGACACTCGTGCGGATCGTCGCCCGCATTTCGGGGTGAAACATTGCCGATGGGTGCGGGCAGCGTAATATCGCCAGCGCAGCGTCCATCGGGCGTGGCGTCCCAAGGTGCATCATAGATCGCGAGCGCTGAACCGCTGTAACGCCGATTAATGTACTGCGCACCGCCGGCAACGGTCAGGTCGTCCAGCAATGCGTATTCCTGCTCATCAGGGTGACGATCGGGCGAGCTGAGATCCTGCCGGTCAACCGCCGCGTGCAGCGTGCGCGCCATAACGTCGGCGCTCCACATCGTAACCTGGTGGTCGGAGAAGCCTACCTGTAGCAGCAGCTCATTGTCCGGCGTATTCGGGTAGGGCGTATTACTTGAACTGCCGGTGGCCATATGGTGGGCATAGCCATTGTTTTCAGCGCGCTCCCAGATCATCTCCATCAGGGAGAACACTAAAGACCGATCGAGGTCGTCGTGGTAGGCGGCGTTCAGCGGGATCGAGTACAAATCAAAATCAACACTGCGACGCAGAAGGGTTGAGTAGTTCATACCCGGTACGCCGAGCACGCCGCGATTCACATCACGCGATACGGCAACCACCGGGCCACCCATGATGCCACCCTGGCTGTTGCCGTCGTAGTAAACCTCACGCGTGTCAAACAGAGGCTCGCCATTAGCATTCTGGAATGCAGGTAGAGCGGCAAAACCTTCCGGGTGTTTCATGGCGCGGGCAAGGAACATCATATTCAACATGCCTTGCTGAGAACCATCGGCCAGCAGTGGAAGGTTGGATACGTCCAACAGAATGGTCACGATGTTTGGCAGATCGCCTTCGGAGAAACCGAACCAGTCGACAGCACAGAACATCATATTGTGCGCGTCGGCCATATCCGCAACGTGTCCGGAATTCACTTCGCCCCGGCTGCCCAGCAGACCGTGCCCGTAGAGAGACGGTCTGGCAGGCGACTGCAGAGCAGAATTCGGGATGTTACAGATGTATTTGCGCGTCATGGTGGCTTGATCGCTTGCGCGATCTGGCAGCCCATCCCCGAATTGCGACGGCGAAGCGTTAGCATCCGTCGGGTCATAGAAAAAACGATTAGGTGGCAGGCTGACCGCACGACCAAATTCCGGCGCATCGGGGTCGAAAGCCAGACACATTTCGCTCAGCGGTGCGAAGGCGCGACACTGACTGCGAATTGCAGCAAGTGCTTCCGGGTAGTTATCCCGCAGCTGATTAAACAAGGCATTAAAGTCACCGCCCTCCAGTGGGGAAGGATCACTCGGTAGCACGTAGCTGGGAACGGTAATCGTGCCTTCCACGCGGCGAGCGATACGGCTGTTTGGATTTTCATGGGTAAGGTCCACGGTTACCGTGGGCGCCCTGCCCATTTGGTAACCGTCTTCGCCAGGAAGGATGTCGATGGTTTCACCCAGCGAAGCAAACGCATCGTCGCGCAGGTGAAGCAGTCGTCCGGCGAGGCTACGCTGGCTGGCGACGGTAAAATCCCAAGCGAGGTAGAGCTCCTCACGTTTAATGTCCTGAGGCAGGAAGTCGAAGACCTTGTCGTTCAGTTGCTCACAGCGCTCTTGAATCTGAGGTAGCTGAGAATTCAGGCCATCGCGACAGACACGGAAAGCCGGCCCAGCGTCGATGGTGTCGCCGTTGTTATCTTTCAGGTTGCGCAGTGCAACAATATAGCGAGTCCCTTCCTCAAAATTTTGTGCCGGACGAATAATCAATGCGGGTCGTTTGGACCCCATCGTTGGTGGCGAGGGTATCGAGGGTTGCGCGGGAATAAATATGCCTGCGTTAAGATCGATTTCAGCCCAGACCGGGTGGCGTTCGCCGGTCTCAGTGTTAATGACCACCACAGGTGCATTATCGAGACGGTAGTCAGCTAGGCGGGTAATGGGCACCGCGCCCTCAATCGGCCCCAAGGGTTTACCGTTTTGGTCGTTGACTGTGGCCAGGTCTGGTACGTAGGTCAGTATCATTTGCCCCGGCGAGAAGCCGTCATTGCGGTTCCATTCGGTCGGGTCAATGGGTTTGCCGGCAATATTTCGCGGCATGGCCAGCGGGCTGAAGTTTACCCGACGATCGGTACCACCATTGCTGGCTGACTGCGGACTGCCCGGGTTGGCTGCAACCGTAAACTGGTCACTGGGAAAGGGGAGCAGGCAGTGTGCTGGATCGAGGACATCACAGCCCTGAACCGATGCACGTGCTGATTCAATGAGGAGCGGAGCGTCATTAACAGGTAATCCGGCGCCGATTAACCCTGAGTAAAGCTGATTTACGGCATCTTGTAATGCCGGGCCAATGGCGGGTATCTCGTTTACACAGTAGCCAGTTTCAGGGGCGCAGACTAAAAACTCGTCACTTGGATCAGATGGATCACTGCCGCCAGAGCTGGCGAGCGCGTCACTGGCAGAAGAGCCGGGTTCAGGTTGCCCACTATCGTCAGTGGTATAAAGCGGCAATTCAACGACACCTTCCACGCTCACTGCAGGAATGCTGACGTCCCGTGAAACTGATGCAGCAAACTGGGGGTGTTCTGCGTAGAACAACAGGGCGAGTTCGTCTCCTGCTTTGATACGTTCAGCAACACCGACTAGGTCGACGTCATGAGTACCCAGACCGCGCAGGGGGGTGAGTTGATCGTCAACGAGGCCATAATTGGGCATGCCGCTGCGCTTCAGGCCCAGGCCGACAAAGGTAATGCTGTCGCAGCCTTCGCGGGTGCCTTGCGGATTGCGGCCATTTTCGCAGAAGTTTTCGTTGATCGTGCTGACACTGCTCACGACCACACTGATATGAGGAATACCTGCGAGAATTAGGTCTGACGTGGCTGTACCCAAGGGCGCATGGATCGGCAAGTTACCGCTGCCGTGGGCAGCGCCTACAGGGCCGTTGGGTATCGGTGTGATGGGGCTAACCGCGCGTTCCGTAAAGTTATCCCGCACGTGGGCAAAGGCTGGGTTGGATTGTGGTGCCAGTACCTGATCTGAAGGCAGTGTCACTGAATCGTCGGCGCTGCCAAGTGCAAAACACACACCGGCTTCAGCGCCCTCGTTTTGCACGCCACGCAGGTTGTGTTCGAACCAGGCGAAGGTATCGTAGTCACAACGGCCTACACCAGAGGACGGTTTGTCGGGGGATTGCACAACCGGCAGCACATGCCCCAATGCTTGGCCATGGTGGGTCTGGATACTGACATCCGCTCCCGCGGCCGTGAGACACTGCTGGTTCCACCAGACTTCGTTGAAGTCGAACAGTGTGTCGATCATTCCGTGAGTCAAAAGAACTTTCATGCCTTCGAAGTAACGAGTCGGGTTAGGCGCTTCAACCAGGAATGAACCGATACCCGGACGACCATCTTCCCGCCGGTTCGGTACGTTGTAGCTGCCGTTCGGGTCGAGCATGGGAATCTGGTCGTCTTCCTGAGAATAAGCCGGGTAGGGCATGGCCGGTAGGCCATTGGCGGCACACCAGTAGCCCAGTCCGCGATAGTGGAACCAGTCCAGAGAGCGGCGCGGCCACTCGTTGGTAGACAGTGCCCGAGCGACGGTTTCCTTCGTGAAGGGGTCCTGACTGAACTGGGTGGGCATGAAGTTACCGGGGTTGTCTTGCAGTGCCTGCAAGCCGGCAGCATTGCCTTGCGCTTCACCGGCGCCGGACAGTACAAGCCCCCAGGCGCTTTTTACAACGTCGCCCGGATTTAGGGAGTTTCGCAAATCGTGCCAGGTGATATCCGGTACGATGGCGTCGAGACGTTTCTTTTTGTCAGTAGCCAATAGTGCGAGCTGGAAGCCGCCGCCATAACTGGAGCCTTGCGCGCCGACAACAAGGTTGACGCCATTGACAACGCTCGTGGCATTGAGGGGGCGGCTAATGAACTCTCCAGTAGACTCGTCGCGCCAGGCGAGGAAATCCAGGTTTTTCTCTGCCCAGTCGAGAATCTGATTCAGGTAGCGGCCTTCAAAGTCTGGATCCATGCCACGCACGGTGCCGGTGGACTTGCCAAACCCGCGAGGATCCCAAGAAATGACGGTATAGCCAGCACGGCGATACTCTTCGAAGCCGTCGACCGCACGGGGAAGGCTGTAGCCCGGACCATGCATCATCAGAGGATGGGCACCTAGATGAGTGTTGGCGCACTCGATGCTGTTGGGTTCAAGAATCTGGAATGTTACGGTTTCGTCGTCAAAGGTTTTTAATGCAACCTCAATACTTCTTCCGCCTTCTAGATTGGCGTCAAGTTCACACGAAGCGAACTCGATTTGCGAAACACTACATCCTGTTGAATTAGCTGCTTCATTTGCCGGCGTATTGGCGCATTGATCACCTTTGTCGCCAACACCGTCGCCGTCGCTGTCTTTTGATTCGTTTTTATCTAGGGGGAAGGCGTCGTCCTCGTCTCTGACACCGTCGTTGTCGTCATCATCGTCTTTATTGTTGCCAACGCCGTCACCGTCGGTGTCGGTATCTTCCGATGGGTCTGTGGGGAAGGCATCATCGTCATCTTTGGTGCCATCGTTATCATCATCGTCATCAGCATTGTTGCCAATACCATCGCCGTCGCTATCGACGGACTCTTCAGAATCTAACGGGAACGCGTCGTCTTCATCGCGAACGCCGTCATTGTCGTCATCGTCATCGGCATTGTTGCCAATGCCATCGCCGTCGGTATCGGTGTCTTCGTCTTTATTCAGCGGAAACGCATCGTCTTCATCACGAACGCCGTCATTGTCGTCATCGTCGTCGGCATTGTTACCGATGCCGTCACCGTCGGTATCTGTATCTTCATTGGGGTCATTTGGGAAGGCATCATCATCATCGTTGGTGCCATCGTTGTCGTCATCGCTATCGCAGGTGTCGCCCAAATCATCGCGATCAAAGTCAGCTTGATCTGCATTGCTGTCTATAGGGCAGTTATCATCACCATCGCGAATGCCATCCGCATCCGTGTCTGGGTTGGTCGGATCGCTGCCTTGTTCGGTTTCGCTGTCGTCGGTCAGGCCATCGTTATCGTCGTCTTTATCGCAAGCGTCACCGCGCGGGTCGCTGTCCGAGTTCTTTTGATCCGGGTTTGCGACTGAAGGGCAGTTGTCGAATCGGTTCTCAATTCCGTCACCATCGGTGTCGGCGCTGCGTTCGGTTTCATTTGCACAGCCGTCTGCCTGCACCGGCGGGGTGCTGTTGGGGCAATTGTCGTTGGCGTCGGAAACGCCGTCCTCATCACTGTCCACGCCCTTATCGTAGTCAAACTGGCCGTCGGCAATGTCTTTGCGGCTTTCTTCCAGGTGTTTTTTGGCCACTGCTGGAGAAACAACGGTTCGTTCTGCGCCACCGTTGGCGGTTTTAACGAAGGTTTCCAGTGCAGAGCCATCAAAATTTTCAAAATCGACGTTGCCGCTGAATTGCGTTGCGGTGTCCTGCGCGCGCAGGGAAATCTGGATGCCGTTATCGGGGTTGCCATCTTTGTCCAGGGTTAGAAAAAAGCGCGTTATATTGATCGCTACGTCTGGGTTTTCACTAAAGGAGTCTGGGGTGACAAAGAGTGTGTCGGCAGATGTGTTAACGTCACCAAAAGTTATACCGCCCAGCGTGAAGTTGAGAGTCTCACCGGGAACAAAGGTAAACGAACCATCTGCCCGGGTTTTGAAAGCACCCGTACCATTGCGCTTGTAGGCGACCCCCTGAACGGGGCCGTCGATAAATTGCCCACTCTGGCTGTTGGGAGCATCTCCGCCCCCGCCACCAGAGCTACTGCCACCACCCCCACAGGCGGTAAGAAAGAAAACGATTGCAGGCACGCTCATGCGATTAAGGATCGGCATAGGAAATCAACCTCAGGCTGCTATTTGGTTGTGGGCAATGCGCAAGGGTGTGCGCTTATCTTGTAAACTCTGATAAATTTTTATGAATTTATATATCAGAACGTTGCAGAGTTGACAGTGATCATATAATACACAGCCTAGTATCCGGTGCAATTGACATTGGAGGCCAAATTAAAAGAACTCATTACAGCGCAAGAAAATACAATTCTTATATATAACAATGAGATAGGAAGTTTTAGTGGTTGGGTTTAGCAAGAGAAGGGCCGCAGGGTCAGGGGCGGGTCTAACACTTCGAGTATGGTGGGCTGATAAACACTCAGACCAAGCAGTGTTTATCAGCCGAAGCGCCGGCAGTTAGGGTGTCTTCATTTTCAACGTGGCGGTAGCGCTCAATACTACCCGCTCGCCGACTGTGAGTGTGGCGCGAACAAAGGCCAATTTTCGGGTTCGGTGAATGAGTTCGCCGTGGCCGGTTAGCAGTTCACCGGCCTTGGCTGAGGCAATAAACTGATTGTCACAGGTTACCGTAACGCAGCCCTGTTCGGTGTTTTCGATGCCTGCCAAGCACAGGGTGTAGTCGGCAAAGGCCATTAATACGCCGCCGTGCACAATGCCGAACATATTGCAGTGTTTCTCCTGCAACCGCAGGGCGGTCTCGGAACGCGGCGCCATGGATTTACAGAAGAAGGGGCCGACATTGTCTTCAGCTGGGTCGCCTGCCCAGTGTTGGTAGTCTTCTGGTACCTGATAATCAGAGGCTTTCAGTTCGTTCATCTCAACGCTCATGTCAGAATTTTTTGTATTGTGCAGCCTATTTGTCGCTATGCCTACGCCAAATGGCTGATCCCCCATGTGGTGGATATTCTTTGACTAAGTCAACTCGCTACAGTCAGCGTTCGTCGTTCAACTTTTAACGTTTAACGGAAGGGGTGAAAATGGATTTTTGGCAAGTTATCAGCTGGTGTGAGACCGAACAGATTCCCGCCATTGCAATGCATGCAGAGCAGCTCGGGTTTAAAGGGTTAATTCTGGCAGAGCACATTTACTATCCAGCGAAAACGCGGTCGCGCTACTACTATTCGGCTGACGGGGTTTCGCCGCAAACCCCGGATATGGAGTTCCCGGACCCCCTGATCAGCTTTGCTGCCGCTGCGGCTGTAACGCGCACATTGGAATTCATGACGGGTATCTACGTGGTGCCGCTCAGGCATCCCGTGGAGCTTGCCAAGAATATCGCGACGCTGTCCAGGCTTAGCGATAACCGGTTTTCCTTGGGCCTGGGGTCTGGCTGGTTAAAAGAGGAGTTTGATCAGTTTGGCGTCGATTTTAGCCGCCGCGGACGACGCACCGATGCTATGCTCGAGGTGATGCGCCAACTCTGGCGTGGGGCAGAAGTAAGTTATGCCGATGAGTTTTTCACTCTGGATCGCGTGAAAATTCGCCCAATCCCGTCGCAATCAGTGCCATTGGTTGGCGGTGGTCATTCGCCGGCCGCGCTGCGTCGGGCGGTCGAACTTTGCGATGGTTGGTATGGACCAGGCAATACACTGGAAGACCTTGAAACGCTTGTACCTAACCTGCTTGCCATGAGAAAAGCCTCGCCGCGCCGTGAGGAGCCTTTTCAGATTGTGGCGCCGTTGCTTGAACCGCTCACCCCAGAGGCCGTGGCCAGGCTCAGCGCTATGGGGGTAAGTGGCACTGTGAATTATCCGTTCCTGTTCGGCATTGGGCCTGAGGCCACGCTGGATGATAAAAAACGTTACATGGATAGCTTTGCCCGGAAACTGCTAACTTGAACCGTAGGTGACGCTGCTATCGACGAAAAGGCAGAATGTTCTCAGCCTGCGGCTTGATTAACAGATTAGACATCAGCAGTTTCAGCCGATTTGCAAACAGCACCCGGTCGCCACTGTATGAATCTGTTAATTGCGGCAGGGCGTTGTTGGGGGTGGTTAGATAAAAGCTGGTCATGCCCGCCAATAAAGACATGCACTCCACAAATGGCACTGTGTTGAAAACACCCTCGTTAACGCCGCGTTCAATCAACTGTTGCCAGCGCTCCAGTGTCAGTGTGGATGCTAATTGGGGGTGGTCACTCGCTCGGCCGGACACCGCGGCGTGGAGCGACAGATAAATAAAATCCGGATTGCTGAAGGCGTACTCCACCCAGGCATCGGTGGCCAAGTTAAGCAATTCGGTTGGGCTGGTGTCTGCTTGATCAAAGTAAGGCGCCAGCTTCGCGTCCTGCTCATCGATGGTGTACTTCCAAACGGCTTTGTACAGCGTCGCCTTGTCTTTGAAATGGTGAAACAGAGACGGTCGGCGAATGCCTACGTCGTTGGCAATATCGTCGAGTCGGGTGCCTGCGTAGCCATTGCGCGCAAAATGCTTTAACGCGATTGCCAATATCCGGCTGCGGGTATCCATTTTTTGCAAGGGTTGTTCTGTGCTCATGGCGCCATTATTAATGGCCTTGTGGCGGAACACCAGAGGTTGCGTTCAACCGGAGGAATTAGGACGAGGTGTGGCGACGAGTGGTGCTGTTGATGATATGTTCGATTTCGGTAATGGCTGAACGGAATTCTTTCAACGACTCCGGCTTTTGAATCAATGCCGCCGCACCCAGGCGTTCTGCTTCCTGGCGATCGCTATCGGTACTGAAGGCCGACATCACGACGCAGGGAATCTGTGTGAGGTGCGGGGCCTGTTTGATCTCCTGCAATGCCTGCATACCATAGATTTTTGGCATATACAGATCGATGAAAATGATATCGGGAAGCTTGCCCTGTAAAATATCAGTGTTACCCGGGCGTAGCTTTAGGACACGTAGTAAGGCTTCTCCGTCGCCAACAGTGCGCACGTCACAGCGGCTGTCGAACTCGGACAAGGCTCGGGCGATAATAAATGCGTCTCCCTGACTGTCGTCTGCCACCAGGACTTTCAGCCGTTGACCGCTGTTTCCCACCTGCCTTCTCCACGCTCCTCTGTGTTAACGCGCTTTATACCAAGTTCGGCGCCTTAGGCATTTACGTGGATGTACCTAAACTGTGGAATATTACCAGTATCGCCGAGACTGACGCCTGTCAGGCCTGCTTGGCCAGCCAGAATTCCAAGGCAGAATCGTCGTGATCGAGCGCGTGCTGGTCCAGCCACTGGGTATAGCGAACTTGGTTAAAGTCGTGGATTTTTACTTTCTCACCGCTGTCGTCGACAAAATGCGTAGAAACCCAGGCGCTGATACCGCAGGCAATGCGGGCCGACGGCAGAATTGCCCAATCATTTGGGCTGTAAATCGCCATATGACGATCCGATAAAAACCGAGGTCGGGTAGCTTCGCCGTAAAGCTTGATATTCGCGTCAATATTGACGGTAACTTCGTGCTCGTAGTGTCTCATGCGCTGATACCACTCCAGCGCTGGCCCAGTGAGCCGCCGGCTTTCCAGCGCATGCTGCATTTCGTGTTCAGATATATTCGCGCTCAAAGCAAAGGTATTGGTGGGCACAAGATAACGTTTCAGTGCTAAGCGAAGGTGCCGGCCGGCGGCAAGCGGCACAATGCCATTGTCGGCCAGAGCGAAAAGGCGGGCGGCGGGGAGGACAGTATCTTGAATCATGCAGCTAATAACTCGTGCTTAAGGTCGCAGATTGCGATGGAATTTGGGGCTCTGGAATCTTTGACTCGTTGGGAGAGAACAAATAATGCGCAAAACGTGGTTGAATTTTAACCTATTGTAGGTACTTTTCGCTATGGCATTTTGAGTTCGTTTGATGTTCTTTTGGGTCAATGATTTTTATTATTTCAATAAAAACAATAAGATGCATATACCTGTATGGTTTTGCTAAAAGGGAAAGACTGGTGTCGCCCAGCAAAACCGGGATAATGTGTTCACCAAAAACAAATTCGTCAGGCTTCTTATGTTTTATCGCTATGTTTCTGTTTTCGTGGCAGTTGTCGCCGCACTTGTTCCGGGCGTTGTGAGTTCACCAGCCGTCGCCGCCGAGGGGCGTGGGGTGCTGGAAGAGGTGGTGGTCACGGCCCGACGCCGGGCCGAAAACCTGCAGGACACGCCCATTGCGGTATCCGCAGTGGGAGCCGATACGTTGGATCGACTTGGAATCAGTGACATAGAAGACGTGGAAACCTTGGCGCCGAGCCTGCAATTCTCCCAGACTAACTACAAAGCGCCCGCCATTTTTATTCGCGGTATCGGTCAGCGCAGTGGCAACCCGGTGCTGGATCCTGGGGTGGGCATGTACTTGAACGGTGTATACGTCCCGCGCTCTGATGCCCAACTGCTGGATGCGGTGGATGTGGAAAACATTCAGGTACTGCGTGGCCCTCAGGGCACCCTGTTTGGTAAAAACAATATTGGTGGCGCCATTCTGGTGGATTCAAAAAAACCCCACTCAGATGAGTTTGAACTGGCCGCCAAGGTGACGCTGGGAACCCACGGACGCAAAGATGCCAAACTGAGTTCCAACTTGCCTGTCACTGACGATCTGGCGCTACGATTGGCCATCAATAGCAAGCGCAGCGATGGCTCGATAGAGAATGTGAATGCGGGTAACGGGCTGTTCGATCAGGATCGGATGGCGGTTTCCGGGCGAATGCTTTGGTACGCAACAGAGTCACTCGAGGTCGATCTATTTGGTTTCCTTAGCCGCATCGACGAGCGCGGCTCTCCCTACAACTGTCAATTCCAGAATAGCGGCGCCATTCTTACCAAAGGCATTTACCGCGACCCCAATGGCAGCAATTTTAAACAGGCCTGCGATCGCAGTTCAGCCCTAGCTGACAATTTTGAGGTATCTCAAAACGACGAAGATGCGCGCTACGCTATTGATAATCATATGATGGCGCTTACGCTGCGTTGGCCGATGTGGGGTATGGATGTGGAAAGCATCAGCAGCTACGCCTTGCAGGACAATATAGCGATCAGCGGTGACTCTGACGGTACCGCCCTTCATATTGTTGCGGTGGGGCCCGATGCCGGTAATCAGGTATTCGCCGGGGCCGGACTCAGTGCCCCCGATCAAGAGCGAACCCAGTTCACTCAGGAATTGAAATTTAATGGCAGTGCCTGGAATGAGACGCTCAACTACACCTTCGGCGCGTTCTTTGCCCGTGAAACTCTCGACAACGCGTTCGATGGAACCGATGTGGGGGATAATGGCCTGGTAGCGGTAGGACCAGATGCGGCGGTGGATCTGGGAATTGCGCTACCAAATAATGCGGTGCTGCCTGTTCAGGCCAATGCGGCTCAAAATGCCGATTACGAAAACGAAACCAGCGCGGTTTTTGCGCAGGCAAGTTGGGATATGGCGCAGTGGCTGCAGCTGACGCTGGGCGTGCGTTACACCGAAGAAAAGCGCAGCAGTGTTCACACCCAAATCACACCGGATTATCAGGAATACGCCAACCGCCTCAATGCACAAATAGGCAGTAACCCATTTATTGTGCAACCAGTTGTACATTATCAAGATGGGATCTATTCGCCAGTATCGTTGCAGCAGTATTTTGCTTATCAGGCGCCACAAGTGCCGCTCGACTTTGCCGACCCGCTGGTGGGCGACACCCGCTTTTCCGAAGTCACGCCAAACCTGACACTAACTTATCTGGCTACCGACGACACCCTAGAGGCTCTGCGCCTAGATAACTTTATTGTGTACGCCACGGTGTCAAAGGGCTTCAAATCCGGTGGCTTGGATATTCGTAATACCCAGACGAGCGCTAACATCCAACAGTTTGAGCCCGAGCTGGTCACCAGCAAGGAGCTGGGTTTTAAGCTCGATGCGCTGGATAGCCGAGTGCGCTTCAACGTGGCTGTTTTTCAAATGGACTATACCGACCTGCAGGTAGCGCTATACGAGCGCGGTGCTACCGCGACGGAAGTCATACAGTTTACAGGTAACGCCGGTGAAGCGGTGGTTGACGGTTTTGAACTGGAACTGACGGCTTTGATCGGGGATTTCACTATTAACGCCAACGCCGGTTATACCGACGGTGACTTAATTGAATACAGCTTGGGAACGAATACTGCTGACGGTTTTGCGATCGTAGATCGCAGCGGCGAAGCGTTTCCGCAGGTGCCGCAAAATGTGCGTGGTCTGGTGTTGCGCTACGATTGGTATTCAGACTTCGGTGTTATCTCACCGCAACTGCAATACTACTATTCCGATGAAATTTTTATCGGTACGGATTACCTCAGCGGTGACTACGACAGTTCGGTGATCAGCCAGTACGAACTGTATAACGCGCGCCTGGCGTGGGAGGTGAATGATCAGCTCTCGGTTACGGCTTTTGTCGATAATCTGAAAAATGAGCCTTACTTTGTCGGCGGTATCGCAGTCACGAGCGTTATCGGGGTAGCCAATCGCGTGCCCGGTACGCCGCGCCAGGCGGGCCTGGAGTTTAGCTATAGGTTTTAAGTCGGCCGATCTGGTTTGCAACGCACGTGATTGCATCCACGCAATACTCGGATACTCAGCAAGGAAAGAGTAAAACCCACATGAGAATTATCAAGATTGTTCTGGTAGGCGTGATTTTACTGGCGGCCGTGCTGATCGTGCGTACGCTCGGTTTTGCGCCGCCGGCGAGCGACGATATCGCGCCGATTGCGTTAGGCGAATGGAACGAGCAGGAACTTGCTCAAGGGCTTGCCACCGCGTTGACCTATCCGAGTATCTCTACGGGGGATATCGCTGAATTTGATTACGAACCTTTCTTTGACCTTCAGCGTTATCTAAAACAACGTTTCCCCAAAACCTTTGCCGAGATTCCTTACGAGGTGTTTGAGAAGGCGACCCTGCTGTTTCGCTGGCAAGGCGCGGATGAAACCCGCAACCCGATATTGCTGATGGCTCACCAGGATGTCGTGCCGGTTATTCCCGGTACCGAAGACGAGTGGAGTTATCCGCCTTTTGCTGGCACCGTGGCCGACGGCTATATCTGGGGACGCGGTGCAATTGATGATAAGGCTGGCGTGTTGGGCATTCTTGAGGCAGTAGAGCGCCACCTGCAAGAAGGCTTTGTTCCGCCGCGCACTATCTATCTGGCGTTCGGTCATGATGAGGAAGTGGGTGGATTGGGTGCCCGTGCGATAGCCACCGCCTTGCAAGAACGCAATATCACCGTTGATTTTCTGCTTGATGAGGGCGGTGTGATTGCCAAGGGAATGATTCCTGGCGTCGACAAGCGGGTTGCTCTGATTGGCCCCGGTGAGAAGGGCTATGTGAGCCTCCAGCTCAGTGCGCGCGGTACCGGTGGGCACTCCTCAATGCCTCCGATGCAAACGGCGGCAGGAACTATAGCACGAGCTGTACACCGACTGGAGCAAAGTCCATTTCCGGTTGATCTCAGTTACACCATCGACTTCATGCGTTTCCTCGGTGCTGAACAACCTTTTCTGCAGCGGCTGCTGTTTGCCAATGCCTGGCTATTCTCCCCTGTTTTGACCGGTGTATTGGAAAGTGATCCGGCAACTAACGCCAGCATTCGCACCACAACGGCAGTAACCATGCTCGATGGCAGCGTGCGTGACAACGTGCTCCCAATCAAGGCGTCTGCTGTGGTGAACTTTCGCATCCTGCCTGGTGATACGGTCGAATCAGTAATCGACTATGTAACGGCTGTTGTTGACGACCCCAGTATTCAGGTTTCGCACTACGGTGGCTTTGGCAGTAACCCCTCACCCGTGGCTGATACGGAAAGTGTCGGCTTTCAGGTCTTAAGTGATGTCGTGAAGCAGGTTAGTCCCGAGACTTTGGTGGCACCGCGATTGGTGGTAGCTGCAACTGATGCCCGACACTTCAACCAGGTGGCGAAAAACAGCTTTCGCTTTATGGGCGTGGAGGTAGGCAAAAAAGAGCTTGAAGGCATACACGGTACAGATGAACGGGTATCTGTGGCCAGTTACGCCGAAGCCGTGAAGATGTACTACGCGTTGATTGCCCGCGCAGGTGAGTTATAGCAGCTCAAATGTAATGTTAGTGGTTAGGTTGAACCGGCACACGCTGGGCTTCTGGCGTGAGGTGTTCTACTCGCCAGCCCATGCGCATCACCAGTATGGTCATCAGTGGGCTGATCAGATTAAAAAAGCAAAAGGGCAGGTAGGTCAGCGTTCCGAGTCCCAGTACCGTCGCATGATAGGCGCCGCAAGTATTCCAGGGTACTAGTACAGAGGTGACAGTGCCGCTGTCTTCCAGTGTGCGGCTAAGATTGCGCGCAGAAAGGTCATAGCGTGCGTAGAGTTCCGGATACATGCGCCCGGCAATAAGTAATGTCAGGTACTGTTCCGATGCGGTGATATTCAATATGCCACAGGTGCCGCTGGTGGTAGCTACCAGCGAAGTGCGGCCTCGGATCAACGTATTGAGACCTTCGAGAATACGAGCCAGGCAGCCTGACCCTTCCATTAAACCGCCAAAAACAACCGCGCACAGAATCAACCAGATGGTATTGAGCATGCCGGCCATGCCAGAGGTCGACAGTAAATCGTCGGTGAAGGGGTGGCCGGTTTCAATCTGGGTTTCACCGACAATGGGAAGCAGTAGTCCACGATAGAGGCCGGTCCAGTCAGTGGCGCCGCCGATCTGATAAACGAGTTCCGTCTGGAAGGCGAAAGCGAACAGACTGCCAGCCAGCGTTGCCAACAGCATCAGTGGCAGTGCAGGCACCTTGCGAATAATAAGAATGATTACCAGCGCAGGTACTAACAAGAGCCAGCCAGACACGTTGACACTGTTGTGAATCGCTTGAATCATCTCAGCCGATTGGGTGATCTGGCCTGTGGCGCGGTGTGTTACACCTAGAATAAGAAAGAGCAGCAATGCGATCAGAAATGAAGGCAGTGTTGTGATAAAGAGATAGCGTACGTGGCTGAACAGATCAACGCCGCAGACGCCTGAGGCAAGGTTTGTGGTGTCGGAAAGCGGCGACAGCTTATCGCCAAAATAGGCGCCGGAAATAACGGCGCCGGCGGTGACAGGCAGGCTCATACCCAGGCCTTCGCCCGTTGCCATCATGGCGATGCCGATCGTGGCTGCGGTCGTCCAGGAGCTACCAACAGCGGTGGAAACAATGGCGCAGACCACTGCAGTTGCCGCATAGAACCACGCGGGATCAGCCAGCGTCAGTCCATAGGTGATCAGCGTGGGAACAATGCCGCTCATCATCCAGGTGCTCGATAGGGCGCCGATCAACAACAACATGAGAATCGGGGCAATGGCTATCTGCATAACTTTTAGCATTTCCGCCTGCAAATGCGGCCAGCGGCTACCATGTTTCAACGCGATAATGGCTACAAGAGCGCCGGCCAAAAGCAGCGCAAATTGATTTGGCCCTTCGATGGCGGCATCACCAAACACGGCGACATTCACGGCAAGAAGCAGTAGCAAAAACACTAACGGTAAAAGGGCTGTGGGCAGAGTCAGCTTGTTTTTGCTTGTAGTCATCCGGTTATAGAATCTGTTATTGGCAGGAGTGAGTATGGAGTATATCAGTGTTACACAGGCGCGCACGCGCAAGGCTTTACGGCTAGTGTTGTGTGCAGGTACACCGGGTGTCTGGGGGGAGGCAATAAAGGCGGTTCTGGCGTACAAACATATCGATTACCTCCCGGTATTGCAGGAAGTGGGAGGCGACAATGACGATTTGCGTGAATGGACCGGTCAGACCAGCGCGCCCGTCATTGTTGATGCCGAAGATCGCCTGCATATATCTTGGGAAAGTATGCTTCTGCTGGCAGAGGATCTTGTGCCCGATGAGCCGTTGATACCAAGAGATCCGGTGGAGCGGGTATTGCATTTTGGTCTATTGCGCGAGATCGCCGGTGAAAGGGGGGTAGGCTGGAATAGACGCCTGCAATCCATTGCGTTGTCGGGTGGGCCTGGAGCGAACCCGGTTCTGCAACGATTGGGTGATAAATACGGCTACAGCGAAGCTGCGGTACTGGCCTCCGAAGCACGTACGGTCGAAATACTGGAGCTTCTCAGCGCGCGTTTGCGCGATCACGCACCGTACTTTTTCGGGGAGCAGCTTACGGCGCTAGACTTCTACGCCGCAATTTTTCTGGGGGTAATGATTGATCCATTGCCCCATGAGTTGATTCCCATGCCGAAGGGAATGCGCCTTGGCTTTTCGCACCCCCCAGCAGCGATTGCCCGGGCCTATGATGAACGCCTCAGGGGGCACCGCGATCTCATGTTTGAGCGTCATATCGCGACCCCGCTCGACTTCTGACAACGGGGTGTGGCCTATGCCGTTGATTGTGTTTCCAGCCACGCTTTGACAGTGGTTTTCAGTAGTTCACGCGTTTCGGGCGTTTCTGCGGCAACGCCGGCTATTAGTGCTATTGCAGCAGACTCCATCGGATACTTTTGTATCAGTTCTCGCGAGCTGTCCAGCAGCGCCGCATGGTGGCTGTGGGGCTGCGCCGACGCTCGTTTTTCGGAGTTTGATATCCGCGTTAGCGCGCGAAGTGTCACTAGCAATAGCAGAGCACACAGCAGCCCTGTCACGGCCAGCGCACTGGCTTGGCCCATCAGCGGGCTCAATACCACCGCCAAACTGTCGAGCAGATAACCAATAGAAAAGGCAATCAGAATAATAACCAGGGCGAGCGCCGCCACAGTGGCGGCGAGCCCCAGAAGCAGTCGTCCGGCAACTTCTTTCACCGTTTTACTCCGCCGGCGACTGGTTCAGAAGTTTTCCAAGGAATAGCCCGGCCAGAAAGATTGCGAGTAGCGTCGTCAGGGGACGTTCTTTAATCTGGCGTTGGGTGTCTTTGATCGTTTTATCTCCGATAGATTTTGCGCGCTGCGACCATTCGTCACGCAGTTGACTTACCTGACCGCGCTGTTTGTCGAAGAGGTTGTGTGTGAGTTTCGAAAAGTCGTCACGTAGTTGATGAATGTCGTTTTTCAGTGTGTCGTAATTAATGTCGTCAGATCTCTGCTGGCTATTGGCTTGTGAGTCCATGTAGACCTCCATCGTTGTCACACGCTTACAAAGCGTTTCTGATTGGCAACAGTTAGTCGTCACGCCATATATGCGGCGCTTGATTTCATTGAACAGGACTTTGCGCGCTGTTGTCCAAGCCGTTGTGACGTTCGGCAAAATATTGCCGAAACTACTGCTAAAACAGTGTGATCTTCGCTCTCGACCTCGGTGCTGTTTGCACGCTAGAGTTCACACAGTAAGTTAGTGTTCTGTCGCCGTAGGGAGCGTATATGGAAAACACCGAGCAACCTGCCAACCTTGAACAGATGTTAGATCTACTGGCGGAGGGTGTTGAAGACGATGATAAGGTCTCAGTTCGAACGATGCTTCAAGCGGCAGGTTCGCGCTCGTTTGCACCCGCTTTGCTGCTCGCGGGGCTGATTATGTTTTCACCCCTGAGTGGGATTCCTGGCTTGCCTACCGTCGCCGCCTTGCTCGTTATGCTTATTGCTGGGCAGATGTTAATTGGACGAAACTATTTTTGGCTGCCTGATTTTATTGAAGGTCGGGTAGTTCCTCGCAAAAAATTCGATTTGATGTTGCATTGGATGTATCCGGTTGCACGCTTTATCGATAGGTTTCTCAAACCTAGATTTACCCTGTTGACCGGTAACGCAGGCACCATGTTACTCACGTTGACCTGCATGTTGATCGCAATCTCTGTTCCCCCGCTGGAAATTGTGCCCTTCCTGTCCAGTGCTGCGGGCGCATTACTGGTGCTGCTGTCACTGAGCATGATTGCGAATGACGGGCTTGTGGCGATGGTGGCAATTTTGCTGTTTGCCGGCATGCTTTGGGGTGGGGTCGCTCAGCTCACCTGACAGTGCTATGCGATGGATTAGTCTACGACATTACTTTCATGGAGGCGGGGGATGCCGCCGTGGCATCCCCTGGTACAAAAGCGTTTAGCAGTTAGTATTTTCGGCGTTCGCGCTTTCCTTGGCGTCCTCGCAGGTGTCCTCCACGGCGTTGGCAAAATCGGTTGCTGCTTCATCCATATTTTCTCCGATCTCTTCCATACCGCCTTCGTCGCGGTCGCAACCGATAAGCGTGGTCAGTGGAAGTACCATCATGGCGGTCAATGACAGGGCTTTCGCAAATTTCTTGATCATTTTGAAGGTCCTTTCCTGTTAAAAAAGCAGGCACTCGCTCAGGTCTCGAGTGCGCTGGGCCGCAACATTACGTTGGCAAAGACACTTGGTACAGTAAATATGCACAGCATACTGCTCCAGTTTGAAGAACATTTCGCGGTTCCCACAGCCAAATAGCTACGCCATGGCTGGCGATTGGGGGATGGTGGCTCTGATTTGATATTGGTGGTAGTTAGAAAAAATTATCTGTGTGAAAAAATTACTGAAGTCCAGAAAGCGAAGTTCGCCCTATGTTTTGAAAGCAGGAAGCTGTCGCCATTGTCACCGGCGTGTGTGCGGCCGCAACTTTTCTGAGAGTGAGCATTACTTTGTATGCGACGCCCGATAATCTCTCGGCGATAATCCTGTCACTTTCTTAAAAAGCCGCGAAAAATACAGCGGATCGTCATAGCCCACTGCTGCGCTCACTGCGCTGATGCGCAGGTCTGTGGTATCGAGCAGTTGGCAGGCAGCTTCAATCTTCATGTGCAAGAAATGCTTGATCGGTGAGTAGCCGGTTGCTTCTTTGTACTTGGTGGAAAAGTGGTATTTGGAAAGGTTGCAGCTTTCCGCCAGTTCATCCAACGTCAGAGGCTTGTCCAGGTTGGCGCGCATATTATCTTCGATTTCACGCAGGTTAAAACCGGTAGCCGTGTTGTGTTGGGTGGATCGGTTCTGCAGGGCGATATAACTCAGCATCTGCTTGAGTAGGTTGGCGGCATGAATAAACGGCAGCTCTCGGTAGCCGGTTTCGCGCACACTGAGCAGGCTCTGAAAATCGCGAACCAGTTTCAGGCGCTGGGTGGTGGGCAACAACAACTGTTCGCCGTTGCCGATAATCAGCCTCACATAATGCTCAGCTTGTTCACCCGCGAAGTGACACCAGTAAATCGTCCACGGGTCTTCACGGCTGGCTTGATAGTAGTGGGGGGTATTGGCGGGAATGATCAGCAGGTCACCGGACTGCACGCACTGTGTTTTGCCCTGAGCATCAAGCCACCCCTCGCCGTCAATGCAGAAGATCAGCAGGTTGTCGTCATGCCGGTCGCGGCCCATGCTGTGGTCGTGTGCCTGCGGGTAGTAGCCCATCGCCGAGGGGTAGCAATCGCGGGCCAGCGGGCTGCTGTGTAGGGCTTCCAGCAAGAAACCCGGGGTGACAAAACGGATGCCGTCCTGGGGTAGCGGCCAATGTGAGGGTTGACTCATGGGTGATTTGGTAGCAGCTTTACGGTGAGTGTTACCGCAATATAGTCCATTTTTATCGAAATTTCGTCAATACTGCTGCTTTTGGCGCGCGGGTATAGTCTTAAAGCTTCCATAACCAAGAATTATTTCTCAATCCAGCACAGGTGATGCAATGAACAAGCGCGTACCGCTATTGATCAATGGCCAGTTTGTCGACAGCAAGTCGGCTCAGTCTCTCCCGGTTATCAACCCGGCCACGCAGGGTGTATTGGCCGACGTACCGTTCGCCACCCAGGACGAAGTTGAGCAGGCCATTCAAGGAGCGGCAGAGGCGTTCAAAACCTGGCGCAATGTGCCCGTGCCAGAGCGCGCCCGTTTGATGCTGCGCTATCAGGCCTTGCTTAAAGAGCATCATGACGAGCTTGCCGAAATTCTGGCGGAAGATAACGGCAAAACCTTTGAGGATGCCAAGGGTGATGTATGGCGCGGCATTGAAGTGGTTGAACACGCCTGCAATGTGCCGTCACTGCTGATGGGCGAAACCGTAGAGAATGTAGCCAACGGTGTAGATACCTACAGCAACGTGCAGTCGCTGGGTGTGTGTGTCGGCATTACCCCGTTTAATTTTCCGGCCATGATCCCGCTGTGGATGTTCCCGCTGGCGGTTGCTTGTGGCAATACTTTCGTGCTCAAGCCCTCAGAGCAGGTGCCGATGACGGCGGTGCGCCTGCTGGAACTCTTCAAAGAGGCGGGCTGCCCCGATGGTGTGGTGCAGATGGTGCATGGTGGCAAGGATCAGGTAGACCAGCTGCTTACCCACCCAGTGACCAAAGCTATTTCGTTTGTCGGTTCGGTACCGGTGGGCGAGCATATCTATCGCACCGGTACCCACCACCTTAAACGTGTGCAGTGCTTTGCGGGTGCCAAAAACCATATGGTTATCATGCCAGACGCAGATAAGAACACCGTGGTAAACAATCTGGTGGGTGCATCAGTGGGCGCCGCGGGTCAGCGCTGTATGGCGATTAGTGTCGCGGTATTTGTTGGTGACAGCATCAACTGGGTGGATGAGCTGAAAGAAAAACTTGCCAAAGTACAGCCCGGTTACTGGAACGACGGCAGCGCCGGTTACGGCCCGCTGGTCAGCAAAGCGGCTACCGACCGCGTTAAAGCTTATATCGGCAAGGGCATTGAAGAGGGCGCCACCTGTTTGTTAGACGGTCGCGACTGCACCGTTGAAGGTTATCCTGACGGAAACTGGGTCGGCCCGACCATCTTCACCGATGTGACCACCGATATGACCATTTATAGAGAAGAGATTTTTGGTCCGGTGCTGGTTTGTATGCATGTTAAAACCCTGGGTGAGGCCATTGAGTTAATCAACGCCTGCCCGTTTGGTAATGGCACCTCCATTTTCACCAAGTCCGGTGCTGCCGCGCGGCGCTAACAGCATGAAATTGAAGTAGGTCAGGTGGGTATCAATATTCCGATTCCAGTGCCACTGCCGTTTTTCTCATTTACCGGTTGGAAGGCCTCCTTTATGGGTGACCTGCACGCCTATGGCAAACAAGCGGTGCGTTTCTACACAGAAACCAAAACCATTACAGCGCGCTGGCCGGTGGATGAGGCGGCTGGTGATCAGCCCAATATGACCATCGCCCTTAAGTAGGGAGAACATCATGGATTTCGAACTGAATGAAGATCAGCGCGCCTTTCAGGATACAGCGCGACAGTTCGCCCAGGATGTCATGGCGCCCGATGCTGCTCAGTGGGATGCCACCCAGTTTTTCCCGAAAGACGTGCTACGTCAGGCGGGGGAATTGGGTTTTATGGGGCTGTATACACCCGAATCGGAAGGTGGTATTGATCTGCCGCGTCTGGATTCGGCGCTGATCTTGGAGGAGCTGGCAGCAGCCTGCCCGTCCACAGCTGCCTATATCAGTATTCATAATATGGCGCTGAGTATGGTGGCGCGTTATGGCTCGGAAGAGGTACGCCGTGCTTTTTGCCCGGGCCTGACCGCCGGTGAACAGCTGGCCTCTTATTGCCTGACGGAGCCAAATGCAGGTTCCGATGCCGGCAATCTGAAAACTCGTGCTGTGCGTGATGGCGAGGTTTACCGGCTAACCGGAAGCAAAGCGTTTATTTCCGGTGCCGGTGATTCCGATGTGCTGGTGGTGATGGCCCGCACAGGCGGCGATGGCCCGAAGGGTATCAGCGCCTTTGTCGTTCCGGCAGATGCTTCGGGTATCAGCTACGGCAAAAAAGAAGAAAAAATGGGTTGGAACAGCCAGCCGACTCGGGCGATTAATTTTGATGAAGTGGAAGTGCCGGTTGCCAATCGTCTCGGTGATGAAGGGCAAGGGTTTGCTATCGCCATGGAAGGGCTAGACGGCGGACGCATCAACATTGCAACCTGTTCGATTGGGGCCGCGCAAGCCTGCTTGCAGTTTGCAGTGTCTCACGTGTCGGAGCGGCAGCAGTTTGGTCAACGTATAGCAGATTTTCAGAATACCCAGTTCAAACTCGCCGACATGCAAACCGAATTGATTGCCGCGCGTCAGATGGTTCGTCTGGCGGCGTTCAAGCTTGATACAAGTCACCCGGAGAAGACCGCTTATTGTGCGATGGCAAAACGTTTTGCCACTGATGTCGGTTTTCAGGTTTGCAATGAAGCCCTGCAACTGCACGGCGGTTATGGCTATATTCGAGAATATCCGGTAGAGCGTTTTTTGCGTGATAGCCGGGTACATCAGATTCTGGAAGGCACTAACGAAATTATGCGCGTGATTCTGTCGCGCCGTATTCTGATTGAAGGTATGACGGAGATACTGAGATGACAAATACCATGACAGTAACCAGCCCGACACCCAAGCTGAAGCTTGAACGCGACGGTCATGTCGCGATCATCACCATCGACAACCCGGCCGCGAATACCTGGGATGGCGATAGCCTGCCGGGTTTGAAGAAAATTGTAGAAGGTTTGAACGCAGATAAAAACATCTACGCGCTGGTGGTGACCGGTGCGGGGGACAAGTTTTTCAGTGCCGGCGCTGACCTCAAAATGTTTGCCGATGGCGACAAAGACAATGCCCGCAGAATGGCTGACGCATTTGGTGAAGCCTTTGAGTCGTTGGCAGATTTTCGCGGTGTGGCGATAGCCGCCGTTAATGGCTACGCCATGGGCGGCGGTCTGGAGTTTGCGTTGGCTTGTGATATTCGCGTGGTGGAAGAGCAGGCGCAAATGGCTCTGCCGGAAGCCCGTGTAGGTTTGTTGCCTTGTGCCGGTGGTACGCAGCGCTTGAGTTGGTTGGTCGGCGAGGCCTGGGCCAGCAAAATGATTTTGTGCAATGAACGCATCACTGCCGCCACTGCCGAAAAGATTGGGCTTGCCCAAGAAGTCGTGCCGCGTGGTGAGTCACTCAAACGTGCAGTTGAACTGGCTCATCAGGTGGCGAAACAGAGCCCGTCGAGTGTCACCGCGTGTAAAAAACTCATTCGCGGTGCTCGCGAACGTGCCATGAACCCGCAATTACCGCATGAGCGGGAACTATTTGTTGATCTGTTTGATACACAGGATCAGGTTGAGGGCGTGCAGGCGTTCCTGGAAAAACGCGAACCGGAGTGGAAAAATGCCTGAGCTGGGGCCGGTTATCTTTGAAGAAGTTGACGCAGCCAATGGCAAAGCCATAGGGGTTATCACTCTCAGTGTTGAAAAAACACTGAATTCCCTGACATTGCCGATGGTAGATTTAATGTTGGCGCAATTGCAGGACTGGCAGCACGATCAGCGAATCGCCGCAGTCTGGTTGCAGGGCGCGGGCGAAAAAGCCTTTTGTGCCGGGGGCGATGTTCAGGAACTGTATCGCTCGGCGACAAAGACGCCTGGCGGCCCCTGCACCGAAGCGGAAACGTTTTTTGAACGAGAATACCGCTTGGATTACCTGCTGCACGTGTATCCCAAACCTGTCATCTGCTGGGGCGATGGTATTGTGATGGGCGGCGGGCTCGGCCTGTTTATGGGTTGTAGCCACGCAATCGTTACGGACAAAACCCGCATCGCCATGCCAGAGATTACTATCGCTCTCTACCCGGATGTGGGTGGAACATGGTTTCTCAATCGTATGCCGGGTAAAACGGGCTTATTCGTTGCTTTGACGGCCGCTTCGATCAATGCGGCAGATACGCTATACGCTGGCATGGCAACGTATTTCGCGCTGCGCGATCGCAAAGCAGAGTTGTTTGATGCACTCAAAGGGCTGGGCTGGCAGAGCAATGACAAGGCCAATCACGAACTGCTGAGTGAAACGCTCAGGTCATTGGCGCCAGCGAAGGCCCAGTTGGCCGATGGTGGTGAGCTTGCCAGTGCCTTGGCAGAGCATCGCTCATTGATTGACGAGATATGCGCGGGCAGCGATTTGCAGACTGTGGTTAACCAGATTCTGGCTATTGAATCCGATGACAAATGGCTGCAGAAGGCGCAAGCCAGTCTCGCTCACGGCTCTCCGGTTGCGGCGCACAGTATCTGGAACCAGCTGACCCAAGGCGGCAGCCTGTCATTGGAAGAGGTGTTTCAGTTTGAATTGATGCTGTCCACCAACGTGGTGCGTCACCCGGAATTTGCGGAAGGTGTTCGAGCCCTGCTGATCGATAAGGACAAAAACCCGCAGTGGCTGTATCCCACGGTCAACGATGTGCCTGAGCAATTGGTTCAGGGATTTTTCACACCGCCGTGGTCGGAAAACCCGCTGGCGGACATCGCACAATTAAAAGGGGCTTAGCATGAGCAAGGTTGCATTTATTGGTCTGGGAAATATGGGTGGTCCGATGGCGATCAATCTCGCCAAAGCAGGCCACAGCGTGACGGCTTTTGATTTGTCCGAAGCAGCCTTAGCCGCAGTCAAGGCAGAAGGTGTCAGTACTGCAGATTCTGCGGCCGCAGCTATAGCTGATGTCGATGCGGTGATTTCCATGCTGCCAGCTGGCCAGCACGTGTTGTCGGTCTACCTGGATGAGACGAGTGGAATTCTTAACCAGCTGCCTAAGGGCACTCTGGTACTGGACTGTTCGACGATTGATGCAGAGAGTGCTCGCGAACTGGCAGCTGCGGGCAAAGCGCTGGGCGTAGGTGTGATGGACGCGCCAGTCTCTGGCGGCGTGGCCGCAGCCCAGGCAGGCACGTTGAGCTTTATGTGCGGTGGCAGCGCTGAAGATTTTGAGCGCGCAAAAGCCATATTGTCAGGCATGGGCAAGAACATTTTTCACGCCGGTGATCACGGCGCCGGACAAGTGGCTAAGATGTGTAACAACATGTTGCTGGCCATTCATATGATCGGCACCGCCGAGGCGCTGCAGTTAGGTGCTAATAATGGCCTGGACCCGAAAGTGTTGTCAGAGATCATGCTGGCCAGCTCAGGTCGCAATTGGTCGCTGGAAGTCTACAACCCTTATCCTGGTGTGCAGGAAAATTCGGCTGCCAGCAAAGGCTATCAGCCGGGCTTTATGGTGGATCTGATGATCAAAGATTTGGGCCTGGCCATGGAAAACAGTATCACCAGTAAAAGCTCGGTGCCGCTGGGCTCGATGGCACGTAGCCTGTATACCGCGCATGGCCTTGCCGGCAATGGCCAGAAGGATTTTTCCAGTATTCTCAATTTGTTACGAAAACCATCCTGACAGCCGAAAACGCTTGACTGTAAACCGGCCTAAATTGGGCCGGTTTTGTTATTCATGTATTCGCCGTCAGCATGAGATACTAGCCCAACGTATAATAATTATTGTGAGTGGCTTATGTCTCACCACCGTATTCTCGAATGTTTACTGGTATCGACGCTGTTGGTGTTGGGCGCCTGCAACGACGGTAGTTCTTCCCGCCGCAACGCAGCAGCCCCACCAGCGGCCGCGCCGCCTGTAAATGATGTCCCTGCGCCAAAACCTCAGCCGACGATACCCGCGCCGAAGGTTGCGCTGACGGCCTATACAGCGGCAAACCGCTGTATTGCGTTCAAGACCGAAGACAACCGCTATCTGCAACAGGTCGATGGCGGCTACCGCGCCAGTCTTATCCTGGCAGACACTGATCCCCAGTCCTATTCCTTCTACCTAAAGCCGACAGGCACCTATCGTGCGGCGACAGAATCAGCCACCGCTGCAGTTAATTATCTGCTGTTGTCCGATTATCGACGACAGGCTGCGCCGGAAATCCGTGGCAAGGTGACCAACGTGGATCCCGGTAGCAAAACCTTGCTGGGTATCAGTGATCCCAATCGCCGGTTTCTGGATTTTGAGGGCAACTTTATCGGTCAGCCGGGCGAGGTGATTGCCGGTGTGGGAGATATGTCTGATTTTGCCACTGATGCTGCAAAGATTATCAATTCGGATTCGGCGAATAATGATGGCGCCGATCAGATCAATGAAAACAGTAGTGTACTGGGTGACGGGTTGGATTCGCTGGGCACCCAACTGGAAGATGGATTAGCGCAGGTAGGTAACAGCAGTCCTGCACTGGGGACGGTCGATGAAGCCAGTGATCTGGCGGTATGGGAGTTGAGTCAGGTGGCTGCGGACAGCAAGCTTTTCACGCTGCGCTCAGCCGTTACCGGGCAGTATCTTGTAGTGACTGAAGACGGCGCGCTGGGTCTGGCGCAATCGGCAGATAGCGGACACCGCTTTGAGCTGGAGCGTCTGGCCTCCTGCGCCACGTATCCAGAAGCGCAATTGAATGCTGAGCGGGTAGATCCCAACGTAGCCCCGCGTATCTACTGGGACGAAGATAATAAGCAGGATGTCTATGGCTGGGTAGATGATCACGCCCATATTACCGCTTACGAGTTTATTGGCGGGCGTATCAACTACGGGTCAACGCACCACAAATTTGGCGTCGATCACGCGCTTGGTAATTGCCAGGTCAATCACGGCCCCAATGGCTCCACAGGAACGGTGGAGATGGCTACATCCGATGATTTCAACGGTCATGAGACCGTGGGCTGGCCAAGCTATAACGACTGGCCTCGCAGCAATTCGTTGCAGCATCATCAAACTTATTATCGCTGGATGGAGCGCGCTTTTCTCAGTGGCCAGAAAATCATGGTCAACCTGATTACCCATAACGAACTGTTGTGTCAGATCGTGCCGCAAAAGAAAAACGATTGCGACGTTATGGCTGACACCCGGCTGCAAGCGCAGCGAACCTACGAGCTTCAGGATTACATCGATATGCAATCCGGCGGTCCTGGTAAGGGCTGGTTTCGTGTTGTTGGGTCTCCGGCTGAAGCCCGGCAGGTTATTGACGCCGGCAAGATGGCGGTGGTGCTGGGTATTGAAGTTTCCAAGGTGCTAAATTGCGGCGAGTTTATGGATGAGGCGGAGTGCACCCGCGCGCAAATAGAGGAAAGACTGGACGAGGTTTACGATCTTGGCGTTCGATTGATCTTTCCAGTTCACAAGTTTGACAATGCCTTTGGCGGACACTTGCCGCACTCTGGCTTTGCGTTAGGGCCGATTCTGTCGGTGGGCAACCAGGCTGAAACCGGTCATCCACTGGAGGTGGAGGCGTGTGGGGATGATAGCGATCCGGATTCTACCGGTCTCGAAGAAAATGCGAATGATCCGCGAAATTTCCCACCGGTGGGTATTGTCGACTACCTGCTCGCAAACTTTGAGTATCTGGTCAATCAGTTGCCGCCATCTGGGCAGTCCTTCGATCCACGCACGGGCACGGATCACCTGTGTAATATCCGCGGTCTCACGCCGCTGGGTGAATTTCTGCTCGATAGACTGGTAGAGCGCGGCATGATGATCGATCTGGATCACATAAGCCGTCGCGCGTCGGAAACGGCGATGAACCATCTGGCTCAATACAAGGATGCCCAGAACCGCGTGTTCCCGGTAATCAGTTCTCACGATTGGACCGATTCTCAGGCGCTGTTGAATCGCATTGGTCGGGATGGTGGGTTTATTGGCCGCTTTGCCCGCGATGGTCGCAACAACTGGCTGGAGCGACTCACTGGCATGGCCGCTCGCTATGATAACCAGCCTTTTTTTGGCGGTGGCATCGCGTCTGATGTAAACGGTATCGCCAATCTACCAAAAGATCCGCGCACTAATGCGTCGGTGACCGACGGTGAGATTGACTACGAGCAGGGCTTTTTGTCCTATGATGGTCGAGTGCGTTTCAAGCGTCAGGTCACGGGTGATCGGGTGTTCGACCTTTACGCCGAGCGCGGCGTGGCTCACTACGGCCTGTATCCGGACTATATTGCTGACGCTCAGCAGTTCGGACATTGCAATGCTGTCGATCAGGCGAAAGCCAATGCCGACAGTACGAGCCTTGCCTGTCGGCCTACGACGCAGGCGCTCGATGTATTTTTCCGCTCAGCGGAGGCCTATTTGCGTATGTGGGAACGCGCTGCTTCTTTTCGCTCAGTCACCACAAACTAGGCGCAAAACTTGTGCGGCTGTGATGCAGTCCCGTTAAAAGGCGACGCAGGAATAAAATTGTTGCTACAATCAGTGACATGCAAGGTGGTTATTAGCCTATATCCGACGGGCCATACTGGGAGCACAGTTACAACGCGATGAATAGCGAGCTGCAGGGCCGATTGCTGGGAGGTCTGATCTTTGTTTTTGGCGTGCTGCTGATTGGTGCTGGCTGCTATGGCGTATGGTGGCTTAATACCATCAGTTCTGTGGGTTACCTGCTGCTGGGTATCTGCGTTACCTACAACGGCTGGGAGCGCATGATGCCAACACGCTATGCGCCAATTTATCTTGAAGCCAACGAACCTGACATGCTTGAGGCGGTAGCGCTGGCACGTGCCGAAATCGAACGATTCCGAGACGGTGTGAAATACACACAAAAAGAAGCCAAAGCCCGGTTTGCATTGGAAACCGGTGATGGCTACAGCGAACATGTGTGGGCCGTGGTGCATAGAATTAATGGCAATACGCTGCAGGTGTCGCTACCCAGCGAGCCCGGCAAAAAGGTTAGCCCCGCAGATCCCCGCGCTGAAATGCCGCTGCATGATCTTGAGGATTGGATGCTGATCGATAAAAATGGTCAGACCGAAGGCGGCTACACACTAGGCGCTATGGCTAAGAAATATCTGTTCTACAAAGGCTATGTTCCGCGCGGCCTTAGGCTTCAACTCGATAAATTTGTTGATGTAGACTTGGAAAGATATAAAAATTAATACAACCCGCCAACAGGGTTATACAGGTGTCGTCAGAGGGCGCCTTTGGTTTTGCCCGCCAGCAAAGGCCAGGGTTAAACAATAATAACGATAAGGAAAAGGGGAAATCCGCCGCATGAAGTTTCTGCGCAATGGTCAGGCTGCGCCTGAATTGTCTCGTCGTCGTTTTCTGAAAAATTCCGCTGTACTGTCTGCAGTCGCCTGGACACCGGTGTTCCGGCTATCTCCTGCTGAAGCTCAGGGCTGTACACCGCCACCTAATTTTCCCGCTGATACGCCGGTCTATTTACAGGCCTTCGAAAACTGGTCGAAAGGAATTGTCATCGATGGTCTCTGGACCTGCGCGCCGCGTTCGGCTCAGCAATGTGTGGATGTGGTGAACTGGGCCGCTGCTAATGGCTGGCAGGTGCGACCGCGTGGCGCGATGCACAACTGGTCGCCTATTCACGTCACCGCAGACACAGACTGTCACGATAATATCGTGCTGCTCAATACCACGGACTTTCTGGCTGATATCGCCGTGGAAACCGGCTGGGCAACCCCAGCGGTGCGCGCTCAGGCCGGTGTGTATATGGAAGACCTGCTCGACTTTATAGAAGAGCACGGCTTGGGTATGACCGCCGTACCGGCACCGGGTGATGTTACGGTGGGGGGTGTACTGGCTGTTGATGCGCACGGAACTGCGGTGCCAGCTAAAGGGGAACAGCGTCAGCCAGGCCATAGCTACGGCTCTCTCTCAAATCTTGTGCTGGAACTTACGGTAGTGGCCTGGGACAAAAAGGCTAACGCTTACACGCTGCAGACCATTGATCGGCGCGACAGGGAAGCTGAGGTGTTGCTGGCTCATCTCGGCCGATCGTTAGTGGTCGAAGCGGTCTTGCAAGTTGGCGCCAACCAGAAGTTGCGTTGCCGCAGCTATACCGATATTCACATTGACGAATTGTTGGGGCCTCCCGGCACATCGGGGCGCACCGTCGAGCACTATCTCGACAGCGCCGGGCGAATGGAGGTGATCTGGTTTCCGTTTACCGATAAACCGTGGCTGAAGGTGTGGAGCGTAGCGCCGACCAAACCGTTGATGTCGCGGGAGGTACATGAGCCCTATAACTATTCCTTTTCCGACAATATGCCTGCCGAAATTGAAGAAATGGCGCGTTCGCTGACGCGGGGGAATAAGGCGTCTACACCCCTGTTTGGTCAGATGATGTATAACGTGACGGTGGCGGGTCTGGCGGCTACCCAAACGGCAGATATTTGGGGTAATTCCAAGAATGTGCTGCTGTACATCAAGCCCAGCACACTGCGTATCGAAGCCAGTGGCTATGCCGTGCTCACCCGGCGCAACAATGTGCAGCGGGTGATTCATGAATTCACTGAGAAATTCAAAGCACTGGTGGCCAGTTACGAGGCGCGGGGGGAATACCCCATCAATATGCCGGTAGAGATTCGGGTGACGGGTTTGGATACGCCCGCCGAGGTTGATGCTGTAGCCGGAGCGAATATGCCAGCGCTGTCAGCGGTGCGCCCGGTTGAAGATCACCCGGAGTGGGATGTGGCGGTGTGGTTTGATTGTCTGAGTTTTGTCGGTACCGAACAGTCCGAAGCCTTTAATACCGAAATGGAAAATTGGTTGCACAGTCACTTTAATGCCGACGAAGCAATGGTGCGTCCAGAGTGGTCTAAAGGATGGGCTTATTCGCCGAGTGCCACTTGGAATGACGCCAATTACATAGAGCGCACGATTCCCGGCAGCCATTCCTACGGTCGCCCTCGTAAGGCAAGTTGGAACAAGGCCATTAGTCGATTGGATACACTCGACCCGCACCGTGTATTGAGCAACAGCTTTATCGATCGGTTGATGCAACAGCGTTAGCCGTTGCATCAAGACCAGAAGTTTCTTATCTAATAGGCATACTGGTGCCGACTGGCGTCGTGATCCCACATATCCTCACCCGCGACCAGCGCTGTGTAATCTGAGGGCGCCGGTGCGGTATGTGAGTCGTCAATCACGATATCCCACGCGATGACCGCTTTGCCTTTAGCTTCGGGACAATCGTTGGTCAGTTGACACCGCGCCTGCGGGTTGGCTGCGGCAAGCGGTGCAGAAATGCCAATGTCTGGTTTTTTAAAGAGTAGGCCGACCACGCCGAGCGGTTCGTCTTGCAGAGCCTCGCAATCTTCAATCCAGAATCGTCCGTGGCTATCACTGATTTTCGCGGTACCCGTTTTCAGGTATTCCGGCGGCAGGTAGGGGTCGGTCTGCAGAAGTTTCAGGATGGCATCCATCCCATCACCACGAATGCCCAGTGCGTTGCGCAGTCTATGGACATAAACTGGTGCCATAGCGCGCCATTGTTCAGCAGTCATTTCCCACGCTGACTCCGCGCCGTGGTCGCGCATCACCGAGGTGTAGCAGGCTCGCTGCAGCAGGTGAACATCCAGCGAAAACTCTTTGCACTGACGTGCCAGCACAGGATGGGACAGCATCTCCAGTGTAAAAGCGCGGTTGAAGGGCCCAGCATAGTCCGCAAGCCCGTCGTTACCTGGCTCAATGGCAGCGAAGGCGAAGTTGGCGGCCCGGGACTGTTTCACTAGGGGCAGCACTTCACTGCTTTCGGTCAATATCAGCTCATCTCCGAGAAATACACGCCAGCGGCAGGGCCCTTCAGCGGGTACGGTGCCGTGGGGCGGTCGGAATACTGGCCGGCAGCGAGCCCGCTGGTTGACTGCCATAACAGTCGCGTCAAAGGTTGGGTCTTCCATATGGTGGCAGATCTGGGTCTCAGAGGTGGGGTCGGCATTGGTGATCCGCCGTACATGGTTATAGGCGCCGCAATGGGTAAGCCAGAACTGACCTTCAGAGGGCGATTGCAGATCCCAGTGAAACTGTAAAAAGGTGTGGGGCGCACCGATATCCAGCTGAAATGCTTTAAAGATGGTTTCGATATCGTCGCCCCCGATATTAAGCAGCGCCCGGTTGCGGTAATTGTAAATGGGGCTGGCGCCCATCCATTCGTCACAGGCAGCGCGGGTTTGTGCGGCCATGCCATGGTTCAGCGCCAGCTGCGGCATGATCGCACGATCGTGGATGTGATTGGCCAGCATCACCTCACGGCCGTACCAGGCCAGAGTGGCGTGATCGAGGTCTGTCAGTGTGAAGTCCGGGCGGTAGTCGCCGCTATAGTCGCCGGGCTGTGTGCCTGCGTCGATGCTCATATCGAATCCCTTATTGTTGTTGTGTCTGCTGTCAGGGGCAAACGATCCGTGGTTTGCTAAAGGTAACACTTATTGACTAATATGCAAAATAAGCATTTACTAAAAGTCGATGCCTGTGGTAGCGTGAGTAAATCGCAAGCTCTCTGACTTTAGCAAATAAAGGTAGATCCCATGATTCAAGTCGGTTACATCGGTCTGGGCAATATTGGCAAGCCCATGTGTGCCACCCTGATTAAAAATGGTGCCAGCGCTGGTCTTAAGGTGAGCGTTTACGACGTTATGCCAGACCCTGTGGCGGAAATGGTGGCACTGGGCGCTACAGCCGCTGCGTCGGTCAGGGACGTGGCTGAACGCTGTGACCTGATTGGCGTCTGCGTGCGTGACGACAAGGATGTGGAGTCTCTGCTATACGGCGATGAGGGGCTGTTTGCCCGTGGTCGCGAAGGCTCGGTCATCGCCATACACAGCACGGTGCTGCGCACGAACCTGCTGCGCTGGGCAAAAGATGCGCAAGCCCATTCCATGTCAGTCATCGATGCGCCAATCACCGGGGGCGCGGCCGGCGCAGCCGACGGCACGCTCTGTATCATGGTCGGTGCGACTGAAGCTGCCCTGGAAAAGGCCATGCCCATGTTTGAGCCAACGTCAAAGCGCGTGGTTCGCGGCGGTGATGTCGGTGCGGGAATTGTATTGAAACTCGCGAATAACCTGATCACCTATGCTGCGTTTACGGCCGTCAGTGAGGGCGTGGCGTTGATTAAAAAAGCGGGATTGAGTCCCGACGATTTATACGCGGTTGGTGATGTAAATGGGGTTATCACACCCTCGGCGAAGCAGTTTATTACCGGTAGGGAGGGGCTCCTCGCCGGGTGCACAGAAGAACAGATGCAAGAGTTTTTTGGGCCGTTTGCAGGGCTGGGGGAAAAAGACCTGGATCATGCGCTGGCACTGTGTGAGGAGCTGGATCTGGAGCTTCCCGCAACCAAAACAGTTCGTAAGCATATTCGTCAGACCTTTCTGAAAGGTCAATCCTGACGCGGTGCTGTTAACGATAAAACAATACTACAAGTAAGAATAAGGACGACAGAGCATGTCTCAACCATCTTTTGGCGAACAGCGTCTCTACATTAACGGCGAACTTGTTGATGCCGAACAAGGGCGCGTATACGAGAACATTAATCCGGCCACTGAAGAAATTATCGGCGTTGCTGCTGATGCCAGCCTAAAAGACGCAGACGCAGCGCTCGCTGCAGCGCGCACAGCCTTTGATCATACCGACTGGGCCAGTAATCACGCTCTGCGATTGAAAGTGTTGCGTCGCTTTGTTGAGGTTATGCGGGAAAATATTGAAGAATTACGGCAGGCTTCTCAACGCGAAGTTGGAGCTACCCGGTGTTTCGCTCTTGGGCCTCAGTGCGACGGCCCGATATCGATGGCCAGTTGGCCACTGGATTTTCTCGAAGGTTTCCAGTGGGAGCGGGAAATCGGTGAGTACGAGGTGATGGGTGTCAGAAGTAAACGCCTAGTCTGGAAGGAAGCTGCGGGTGTAGTCGCCGCGATTACGCCGTGGAATTTTCCGATTCAGATCAATCTGGCGAAGTGTATGCCGGCTCTGGCGGCAGGCTGCACAGTAGTACTGAAGGCCGCGCCTGATACGCCCTGGACCTCAACGCTACTGGGGCGCTACGCAAAAGAAGCCGGTCTGCCGGCCGGGGTTTTTAATGTGCTGACGGCGTCTGATCCCGCCGAGATCGGTAATTTTCTCACAACAGACTCGCGTGTGGATCTGGTTTCCTTTACAGGCTCCACGGCTGTCGGCAAACACATCATGAAAAATGCGGCTGATACCGTAAAACGGGTGTTTCTGGAGCTGGGCGGCAAGTCAGCCATGGTGATTCTAGACGACGCCGATCTGGCCAGTTCACTATTTGGTGTATTTTCCATTGGCGCCAACGCGGGCCAAGGTTGCGCCATTACAACGCGCCTGCTGATTCCGAAAACGAAGCAGGCTGAGGTGGAAGAAATTCTGAAGTCGTATATGGGTATGCTGGCGTACGGGGATCCCGAGAGTGAGTCGGAAATGATGGGGCCACTGATTAACGCGAAGCAGCGCGCGCGGGTTCTGGCCTATATTGAAAAAGGCAAGGAAGAGGGGGCTCGCCTACTCATTGGTGGCGGCCGTCCGGCACACCTGGAAAAAGGCTACTACGTAGAGCCCACAGTGTTTGTCGATGTGGATAACAGCATGACCATTGCTCAGGAAGAAATCTTTGGCCCGGTGTTGGCAGTTATCGCCTATGACGATGAAGCTGATGCGCTGCGCATTGCCAACGATTCACCCTACGGTTTGTCGGGCGCGGTGTATTCGGCCAGTGAAGAGCGCGCACTAAATTTTGCCCGCCAGGTACGTACCGGTACCATGAACGTAAACGGCGGCAACTTTCTTGGGCCAGACGCGCCCTTCGGTGGTTACAAGCAAAGTGGTGTCGGTCGCGAAATGGGGCCGGAAGGCTTCGAAGAATATCTGGAAACCAAAACGGTGGCGATTGCGGTATGAGTCAGAGTATTGCAGACCATGTATATGTGGTAACCGGTGCCTCACGCGGCTTTGGTCTGGCGATAGCCAGAGATCTGGTGAGCCGAGGGGCCAAAGTGGGTTTGCTGGCGCGGGATGAAAACAGGCTGGCTGAAGCGGTTGCTGAGTTGGGCGAAAGCAACGCCAGGGCGTTTTCCGCCGATGTGACCGACTCGGCTGCCACAGGCGAGGCGGTTCGGGCGGTCGCCGCCCACTTTGGTCGGCTTGACGGGCTGGTGAATAACGCCGGCGTGGCCAAGCCTGGTCTGGTTGAAAAATACTCAGATGAGGAGATCCGGGCCCAGCTGGATATCAATATCGCCGGTGTCATCTACGCCTGTCGCGCGGCCATTCCGCTTTTGGAAGCGTCGGACAATCCGCGTATTGTCAATATCAGTTCTGCCAGCGCCTACCACCAGGACGAAATGCTGGGTCTTTCACTTTACGCCGCCAGCAAGGCCGCTGTGGAGCGTCTAACGCGCGACCTGCGTCGTGAGATGCAGGAGAAAAACATCGGTGTCACCCTGCTGCGACCGGGGGCGGCGGCCACCGAGTTTGCCTCAGGTTGGGACTTTGACAAGCTCAAGGACGGCTTTGACCTGTGGCACAAGCGCTGTGGCCCCTATATGGATACGGGCATGGACGTGGAGCATGTGGCCGAAGCCGTGGCTTTCTGCGTGGGGATGGACCCCGGAGTGTCAGTAGACGAGCTGGAAATTCGACCGAATCGTTTGATGGAGAAATTTACGCTCTGACCGCATTCCTGCTGGCTAGCTGACGCGCAGGCGAACGGATGCTCCTGTTCGTCTGTGTGGCAGGGCTGCTATCTTCACCGCCGCCCTTGAAATCGTGATCCTGGCCCCC
This sequence comes from Litorivivens sp., assembly GCF_057445395.1. NCBI lineage: Bacteria > Pseudomonadati > Pseudomonadota > Gammaproteobacteria > Litorivivens > Litorivivens sp. Next base: position 17,187 of record NZ_JBVBUV010000020.1, on the reverse strand, counting down.
ATATCCCTCTTAATTCGACTTTTCTCCAATAACATCGATTGAGGGCCCCCATGTCTGCTACTGCTGAAAAGGAAACCATGGGCTTCCAGACGGAAGCGAAACAACTCCTGAAACTGATGATCCATTCCTTGTACAGCAACAAGGAAATCTTCCTGAGAGAGCTGATCTCCAACGCTTCTGATGCGGCCGACAAGCTGCGCTTTGAGTCGCTTGAAGAACCTGCGCTGCTGGAAGAAGACCCGGATCTGAAGATTACGGTAGTCGCCAACAAAGACGCCAAGACCATCACCATTACCGACAACGGTATTGGTATGTCGAAAGATGAGGTGATTAAGAATCTGGGCACCATAGCCCGTTCAGGTACCGCCGAGTACCTGAAAAACCTCACCGGAGACAAAAAGAAGGATGCTCAGCTGATTGGTCAGTTCGGTGTCGGCTTCTATTCGGCCTTTATCGTGGCCGACAGGGTGGAGGTGTTTACCCGTCGAGCAGGTTTGCCAGCCAGTGAGGCGGTGCACTGGGAGTCCACGGGTGAAGCCGACTTTTCGATCGAGCCTGTAGAGCGTACCGAGCGCGGTACCCAGGTGGTGTTGCACCTGCGCGATGACTCGCTGGATTTTGCCGACGACTGGCGCGTGCGGTCTGTGATCAAGAAGTACTCAGACCATATCTCCTTGCCGGTGATGATGTACAAGGCGCAGAGCGAAGAAGAGAGTGCCGAAGGTGCACTGCCTGAGCTTGAGGCCATTAACGCGGCGACCGCGCTGTGGGTGCGCAATCGCAGCGAGGTGCAGGACGAAGAGTATATCGAGTTTTACAAGCACATCTCTCACGATTTCAATGAGCCTCTGACCTGGAGCCACAATCGCGTGGAAGGCAAGCTGGAGTATTCCAGCCTGCTGTATATTCCGGAAAAAGCGCCTTTTGATATGTGGAATCGCGATGCCAATCGCGGTGTGAAACTGTATGTGCAGCGTACCTTTATCATGGACGAAGCTGAGCAGTTCCTGCCGCTTTACCTGCGATTTGTCAAAGGCGTGGTGGACTCCAATGACCTGTCGCTGAACGTGTCGCGGGAAATTCTTCAGAAAGACCCGAATGTCGATTCCATGAAAGCCGCGTTGACTAAGCGCGTGCTTGATATGCTGGAAAAGCTGGCCAAAAAAGAGCCAGAGAAATACCAGACCTTCTGGAAAACCTTTGGCCAGGTATTGAAAGAGGGGCCGGCAGAAGATTTCACCAACCGCGAAAAAATTGCCAAGTTGCTGCGTTTCGCTACTACCCACGACAATAAGGCCGAGCAGACCCACGCGCTGGACGACTACATTGCCCGCATGAAAGAAGGTCAGAAAGACATCTATTATGTGGTGGGTGAATCACACACTATGGCCAGTAACAGCCCGCACCTGGAAGTATTCCGCAAGAAGGGCATTGAAGTGTTGCTGCTGTCAGATCGCGTAGATGACTGGCTGATGAACCAGCTGGGCGAATACGACGGTAAATCCTTCAAAGATGTAGGGCGCGGCCAGCTGGATCTAGGCGATCTGGATGCCGAGGAAGACAAGAAGCAGAAGGAGAAGCTGGAAAAAGAGCACAAGGATCTGGTGCAGCGAGTTCAGGGCATTCTTGAGGGCAAGGTTGAAGAAGTGCGGGTCACCAACCGTCTCACCGATTCTCCCGCGTGTCTTGTGGTTGGCGATTACGATATCGGTATGCAGATGAAGCGCATACTGGAGCAGGCGGGTCAGGAAGTACCCGACAGCAAGCCCATTTTTGAGCTGAACCCGGAACATCCGTTGGTACAAAAGCTTGATAAGGAAGTGGATGAAGACCGCTTTGGCGATCTGGTGGAAATTCTCTTTGATCAGGCTCACCTGGCCGAAGGTGCTGATATAGAAGACCCCAGCGCGTATATCCGCAAGCTTAACAAGCTGTTGCTGGAGCTCTCCCGCTAAACCTTCCTGGAGACAGGATCGAGGCGCTGCGCACAAGGTTTGCGCGCGGCGCCATACCCATATTCCCTGTGGTAGACTGCCCGCCACAGCGGCAAAGAAGTGTAAATAATGTCCGAGAAGTTATATCGCGTCGCCGTGCTGGGTGGCGGAAGCTTTGGTACTGCTATTGCCAATATCGTTGCTGATAATGGTCACCCGGTGCACCTGTGGCTGCGTAGTGAAGAACGCGCCCTGGAAATCAACGAAAAACATGAAAATGAGGCCTACCTGCCCGGCATCGCCTTAAACCCGGCGTTGCGTGCCACCACGGATTTGGCAACGGCGGTGGAGTCGGCTGATATCGTGTTTGTCGCGGTGCCTAGCAAATCCTGTCGTGAGGTCTGTCGTACCCTGGCTGGGTTGCTCAGTGATAACTGCATACTGGTCAGTACCACCAAGGGTATAGAGGCCGATGGCTTCAAGTTGATGAGCCAGGTGATTCACGAGGAAATTCCCAACGCCCGCCTGGGTGTGATGAGTGGCCCCAACCTCGCTAAGGAACTGGCCGACCGGCAGATAACAGCGACGGTGATAGCAAGTCAGGATACGGAAGTTACTGAGGCTATTCAGACCCTGTTGCAGTGCAGTTATTTCCGGGTGTATGCCGGAGAAGACACTTACGGCCTGGAGCTCTGTGGCGCCCTGAAAAACGTTTATGCCATCTGCTCCGGTATCGCTGCGGCGATGGGGGTGGGCAGTAATACGCAGGGGGTTCTTCTCACCCGCTCGCTGGCGGAAATGTGTCGTTTTGCGGTCAACAAGGGGGCTGACCCCATGACCTTCATGGGCCTTGCCGGTGTCGGCGATCTGTTCGTGACCTGTACCTCGCCCTTGAGCCGCAATTACCGGGTGGGCTTTGCGCTGGGGCAGGGCAAGGATCTAAATGCTGTGGTTGCGGAGCTCGGTCAGGTGGCCGAAGGGGTAAATACCCTGAGATTACTCAAGGACCAGGCCGAGCAACTGGGTGTCTATATGCCGCTGGCAAGCGGCCTGTACGACATCATCTACAACGAGAAATCCCTGGATGATGTGGTCGCCAACATGATGAGTGCCGACCAGACCCGGGATGTAGATTTTAGTTTGCGTTGATGCAGTGTGTATTCGTTCGACATGGCGAAGCGTCATGGGATGCACCAACTGATGCAGCTCGCCCTCTTACCGCTCACGGTCAGCATCAGGTTCAGTTGGCTGCCCGCTGGTTGTCTTCTCAATGGGAGCCCGAGCTGCTGATTCACAGCCCCCTGCAGCGCGCCTGTGAAACGGCTGATGCCTTTCTGGCGCAGTATTCGCAAATGAACACGCTGGAAAGTGATAGCCTGCTACCCGATGTATCACCGCAAACCCTTGAACAGATGCTGCAGCACGCCGTGCCCGAGCGAATGTTGTTGGTCGGGCACAACCCCCTGTTCAGTCGCCTGCTTACCTGGTTCTGTGGTGCGGATATTGAGGAAGTCATGGCGCCGGCCAGTATGGCCATGATTGACCTACCCGTGGTGGCGCAGGCGGCAGGGCGGCTGTGTTGGTTGCGGCACGCACCTTCCTATGAGCAGATAGTGAGGCGCCAATGAGCGCAATAACCGCCGAAGAAAAGACCTTTGAACTCGACGGCCTTACAGTGCGAGCGCGCTGGTGGCAGGGCGATACCGAGCCGATGCTGGCAGTGCACGGCTGGCTGGATAATGCCGCAAGCTTTGATGCGCTGGGGCGTTGCGGGTTAACGTTGCTGGCGCTTGATATGCCGGGCAATGCGTTGAGCGATGACCGACCGCCGCAGGCCACCTACAATATCTGGGATGATTTACCGGTGCTGCTCGCGGTGGCGGACATGATGGGCTGGGAGCAGTTTAATCTGTTGGGGCACTCTCGTGGCGCGATGATGTCTATGTTGCTGGCGGCCAGCTGCCCGGCACGGGTAAAGCGTCTGATCTGTCTCGACGGGCTGGTCCCAGGCTCGGTCAAGATAGAGGAATCCCCGAAGCAGCTGGGAGACTTTTTGCGCGATGCGCAGGTGCTGGCAGCAAAACCGAGCAAGGTTTATCCAACGCTTGATGAGCTGATAGCACTGCGTCAGAGAACCACGGGAATGAATGAACCTGCGGCTCGAGTTTTAGCGGAAAGGGGCGCAGCAAAGGTGGACGGCGGCTGGATCTGGCGTGCAGACCAGCGTCTTAAAGGCGCATCTGCGTTTAAGCTTTCGCAGGCGCATATAGAGGCCTTCCTCCGTGCGCTTGTACAACCTGTTATGCTGATTGCTGCAGAAAAAGGCTATGCGCAATATCCCGGCCTGGACGCTCTGACGGATCTGATTCCGCAGTTCCGTCGGGAGAACCTGCCCGGAGGCCACCACTTTCATATGGAGGAAAGTGCCGTGCCGATAGCGGGTCTGATTCGTGAATTTTTGGCAACGCAAGAGGGGGCACTATGATTGAACTGTACACAGCAGCCACGCCTAATGGCTGGAAAGCATCCATTGCACTGGAAGAGCTGGGGTTGCCCTATGAGCTCAAGGCCATAGCGCTGGACAAAAATGAGCAGAAGTCGCCAGAGTACCTGCAGATAAACCCCAATGGCCGGATACCGGCAATCATTGATCGCGAGACTGATATTACCGTATTTGAGTCGGGTGCAATTCTTCAGTACCTGGCGGAGAAAACAGGCAAGCTTATGCCCGCAGACGCCAAGGGCAAATATGCGGTCATACAGTGGCTGATGTTTCAGATGGGTGGCGTTGGGCCCATGCAGGGGCAGGCGAATGTGTTTTATCGTTACTTTCCCGAAAAAATTCAGGCGGCCATCGACCGCTATCAGCATGAAACCCGTCGTTTATACGAAGTGCTCGATGGTCGTCTGAAAGGACGCGACTGGCTGGCAGACGACTACAGTATTGCTGATATCGCCAACTTTTCTTGGGTGCATGTGCACTTCTGGGCCGGCGTGGAAGTGGAAGGGTTGGACAATCTGCAGGCCTGGATGGAGCGCATGCGCGCACGGCCAGCAGTGCAGAAAGGCTTGAACGTGCCGCCTGTGGACATCGATCTGTCCCAGGCGTCTGATGAAGATGCGAAGAAGTTTGCCGAGAAGGCAGAGAAGATGCTGACTAAATAGCCGGTGATTGCAGGAGATGGTCTGGCCCGTGAATGATAGTTCGCGGGCAGTAATAAAAAACCAAGCGGCAACAGCGCGGGCCTAGCGCCCGCCAGCCACCAGTGACAAAAATTCCTGCCGTGTGGCCTGATTGCTCTGGAACTCTCCCAGCATGGCCGAAGTGCGCATTACCGAATTCTGCTTTTCAACGCCCCGCATCATCATGCACATATGCTTGGCCTCGATAATCACGCCAACACCCGCAGCGCTAGTCACTTCCTGAACTGTCTGCGCAATCTGGGTGGTGAGCTGTTCCTGAATCTGCAGTCGACGTGCAAACAGGTCGACGATTCGTGCCACTTTCGATAGCCCAAGCACTTTGCCCGACGGAATATAAGCCACGTGGGCTTTGCCGATAAATGGCAACAGGTGGTGTTCGCAAAGGGAGTACAGTTCGATGTCGGACACAATCACCATTTCGTTGCAGTCGGATTCAAACAGGGCATCGTTGACCACGTCATCGACCTTGCGGCGATAGCCTTCGGTGAGAAACTGGAAGGCTTTTGCGGCACGCTTTGGTGTATCTACCAGACCGTCCCGCGTCAGATCTTCCCCAACACTTTTTATGATTTCGGCAAAGGCTTTTTCCACTGTACTGTCCGACTACTGTAAAAGGGGAGAGCGATGGTAGCAAAAGTGAACAAGGCTGACCATTACCGTGGCTTCACGTAGATGCGTATTGTGGCTTAAAGGCCCCGCCGGAACGGGTTACACTGTGCGCCTTTTACGCAGTGCAGCGGAGACAAGCTTGAGTACCGAATTGGAAACCGTCAGGGATTTTTTACGCTGGGCTATCTCTCGTTTTGGCGAGGCCGACCTGTATTACGGACACGGTACTGATAACGCCCAGGATGAAGCCTGGTTTTTGCTGTGCTCAGCCCTGAAACTACCCTTTGATCTGGATGGTCGTCTGCTGGACGGTCGGTTGACGAAAGATGAGCGTGAACGCGTGTTGGCTCTGGTTGAACGTCGAGTCAGTGAACGTATTCCAGCCGCTTATCTGGTCGGTGAGGCCTGGTTTGCCGGGCTGCCGTTTCATGTCGACGAGCGGGTGCTGGTGCCCAGATCGCCCATTGCAGAATTGATTGATGTTGGGTTTGAGCCCTGGCTCGGGGGGCGTGAGCCGCGGACAATTCTCGATCTGTGTACCGGTAGTGGCTGTATTGGGATAGCCTGCGCCATGGCGTTTCCGTATGCCTCTGTGGTTCTCAGCGATCTGTCAGAAGATGCGCTGGCCGTGGCCCAATCCAATATAGTGCGACATGGTTTACGCGATAGGGTAAATACGGTTCAGTCTGACGTGTTTTCGGGATTGAAGGGGCAGCAGTTTGATCTGATCGTTTCTAACCCACCGTATGTAGATGCGCAAGATCTTGCAGCGATGCCGCAGGAGTACCATGCAGAGCCCCCACTGGGCTTGGGCTCTGGCAGTGATGGCCTGAACATTACGCGCCAGATCCTGCAGGCGGCGCGCGAACATCTGACAGAAGGTGGTCTGCTGATAGTGGAAGTGGGGAACAGCGGCGCCGCGCTGGAGGAAGCCTACCCGGAGCTACCGTTGACCTGGGTTGAGTTTGAGCACGGCGGTCATGGTGTATTTGTGATTGCACGAGAGGATCTGCCTGCGCTCTGACGGCGGCAGGGGATTTGCGTATAATTGCCGCTTTGCGGTTTGCAGCGAGTGAGAGATGTCCGGGAATACCTTCGGAAAATTGTTTACGGTTACCACCTTCGGCGAGAGCCACGGATTGGCGCTGGGCGCTGTTGTTGACGGTTGCCCACCGGGGCTGGAAATCACCGAGGAAGACCTGCAGCGTGACCTCGATCGTCGCAAGCCCGGCACCTCTCGCTATACCACGCAGCGTCGTGAAGCCGATGAAGTCAAAATTCTGTCGGGGGTATTTGAAGGGAAAACCACCGGTACATCCATTGGCTTGCTGATTGAGAACACTGATCAGCGCTCCAAGGATTACAGCAAAATCAAAGACCGCTTCCGCCCGATGCATGCCGATTACACCTATACCCACAAATACGGTGTGCGTGATTATCGCGGCGGTGGTCGTTCGTCGGCACGGGAAACGGCGATGCGGGTCGCGGCTGGCGCCATCGCCAAGAAATACCTGCGCACCCAGTGTGGCATTGAAGTGCGCGGTTATCTCTCGCAGTTGGGCCCTATTGCCATAGAAAAGGTCGATTGGGATGTGGTGGAAACCAACCCGTTCTTCTGTCCGGACGAAAGCAAGGTCGAATCCATGGAAGGCTTTATGCAACAGTTGCGTAAAGACGGTGATTCCATTGGCGCCCGCCTCAATATCGTTGCCAGCAATGTGCCGCCTGGTTTGGGCGAGCCGGTGTTTGACCGCCTCGATGCGGAACTCGCTTATGCGCTGATGGGCATTAATGCGGTCAAAGGCGTGGAAATTGGTGCCGGTTTTGATGCGGTGGTCGCGCGTGGCAGTGAACATCGCGACGAGATTACGCCTCAGGGCTTTACCGGCAATAACGCTGGTGGCGTGCTGGGAGGCATTAGTTCGGGGCAGGATATTGTTGCGTCAATCGCCCTGAAGCCCACCTCAAGTATTCTGGTTCCCGGCAAGACGATCGATGTGGATGGCAACCCGGTCGACGTTGTTACCACCGGTCGTCACGACCCTTGTGTTGGTATTCGCGCGGTGCCCATTGCCGAAGCCATGGTTGCCCTGGTGCTGATGGATCATCTGCTGCGCCATCGGGCGCAGAATAGCGGCGTGCAAGTAACGACGCCAGTTGTATCGGGTAATGCACCAGGCACAAACGTTTAGGGTATGGCGCTCCCGTACTGGCGCCTTTCTGGGTTTTACTTCGCCTACTTCGGGCTGTTAGGGGCCTGGCTCCCGTACTGGGGGCTCTACCTGCAGGAGCTGGGCCACAACGCGGTAGCCATTGGTGCGCTGTCGTCTGCCGTGATGGCAACCAAAGTTGTGGCGCCGAGTTTGTGGGGGTGGTTGGCTGATCGCTCTGGGCGTCGTTCTACCATTATCCGTGTGGGCTCCTTCCTGGCTTTATTGATCTTTCTCGGTGTTTTCTTTCGCACCGATTTTTGGTGGTTGATGGCCGTCGTGGTTGGCTACAGCTTCTTTTGGAATGCGGTGCTGGCTCAGTTTGAAGTGGTTACCCTGTCTCATCTGGAAGGGCAATACCATCGCTACAGCCTGATTCGGGTGTGGGGCTCTATTGGCTTTATCGTGACGGTTGCCGGTATTGGCGCCTTTCTCGACTATTTTTCCATTCACCTTTTGCCCTGGATTTATACTCTGCTGTTGGCGGGCATCTGGCTCAGCAGCCTCACGGTGGCAGAGAAGGCGGGCAATGATCAGCGCGATGAGCGCGAAGGCAGCCTCTGGAGTATTGTGAGTCAGCCATCGGTTGTGGCATTTTTTGTTGTCTGCATGCTGCTGCAGATAGCGCATGGCCCGTACTACACTTTTTTCAGCATCCATCTCGAAAATCTCGGTTACACCAAAACAGTAACCGGTGTGCTCTGGTCGCTCGGGGTACTGGCAGAGGTCTTCCTGTTTCTCGTGATGCATCGCTTGATGGGCGGTTTCAGTCTTCGTTCCATCATGCTGGTAAGCCTGCTGCTGTCGGTAATTCGCTGGTGGCTGATTGGTTATTTTGCTGACAACGTTGTGGTACTGTTTTTCGCCCAGCTGATGCACGCTGCCACCTTTGGCAGTTTCCATGCGGTGGCAGTTGAGTTGGTCCGCCGCTACTTCAAGGGGTATCAGGGGCAGGGTATGGCACTCTACAGCGGCCTGAGCTTTGGTGGCGGTGGTGCGCTGGGGGCAATTCTCAGCGGTATGTTGTGGGATTATGGTGCAGGGCTTACCTTCCTGCTCGCAGTGGTCGCCTCGGCGGCGGCCCTGCTCATTGCCTGGCTGTACATGCTCGATCACCGACTGACGGTGTGAAATCGCCGCGCTTTTGCGCGCTTTCTGCTTGGCCTGGTCAGCGCCCGCAGGTAACATAGTCCTCCATAACAAATTCCTCGGGAAAAGAACCAGTTATGGCAGAATCAATTGTTTACGGCTGTATCCGCGATATGGTCGGTGGCAGAGGCGAGGCTCAGGAGCGGCGCCTGACTAACCATTCCGTCATGCAAAGCCTGCCCAGCGCTGATAGCTGGCCGCTGCTGTCTCGGGAGATGTTTTCACCGGCGCCTGCCGCCGTGGATCTCGATGACGTTCATACCGATGTGATTCATTTTGGCAGTTCCTACAAAGCCATTGAACACGAGTGGAATACCTGGCTAAAGCAGTTTGAGCGCGTACTGCGCGGCATGTACTGGGTTTCTGCCACTGTGCATCTGGAAACCCTCTACAATGGCATTCACACCTTTGTGTGGGAAACCGATTCCGACTACCACGAGCCCAACAGTTCCAATATGTCCATGCGTTGTGAGTGGACTCACGAAGCTTCCTTTTAAGCGCCGTATTTTGAGTATTCCTGAGCTTTACCGGCGCTGGCGCAAATACAGCACTTCTGTTTTGGCAGTACTGGCTACGGCACTGCTGCTGTGGTCTACCGTGTATATCTTCGATGTGCCAGCGAAAGAGGTTTTGGCCTTTCTGGCGGTGTGCATTGTCGGGGTCGGCGGGATCATGCTAGTAGCATTTGGTGCCAGCTGGGTGTTGGCGAAGGTACGCAGCCGAAAATAGCGCGAACCAGAAACCGGGGTCGTATCGAGTATTTTTTAGCCAACTTGTGCTTTGGTGGGGCTTGGTCAAAAAATACTCGATACGACCCCGGTTTTTTGGGTGAAAAAAAGGCCCCCGAAGGAGCCTTTAATTATTCACGTTGTCCCAACTCAGGGCAGCAGGTGCTGTACTGCGTCACGCTCTTCGGCCAGTTCCTGCTCGGTAGCAGTCATCTTGGCGCGGCTGAAGTCGCCAACTTCAACGCCCTGAACGATTTCCCAGTCACCACCTTTGCAGCGGCAGGGGAAGGAGTAGATCAGGCCTTCGGCAATGCCGTAGCTGCCGTCGCTGTATACGCCCATGCTCACCCAATCGTCGCCGTCGGTGCCCAGCGCCCAGCTGCGCATGTGGTCGATGGCTGCGTTGGCGGCTGATGCTGCAGAAGACGCGCCACGAGCCTTGATGATCGCTGCGCCGCGCTGTTGCACGGTGGGGATGAAGTCATTTTCGTACCAGGCCTGATCAACCAGGTCGGTGGCTTTCTTGCCGTCTACCTTGGTGTTGAACAGATCGGGGTATTGAGTGGCAGAGTGGTTGCCCCAAATGGTCATGTTCTTCACGTCGTTTACAGTCTTGCCGGTTTTTTGGGCAATCTGGGTCATGGCGCGGTTGTGGTCCAGGCGCGTCATGGCGGTGAAGTTGCGCGGGTCAATGTCCGGCGCGTTGCGCTGAGTGATCAGGGCGTTGGTGTTGGCTGGGTTGCCGACAACCAGTACTTTGATGTTCTTGCTGGCATTGTCGTTAATAGCCTTGCCTTGTACCGAGAAAATGGCGGCGTTGGCTTCCAGCAGGTCTTTGCGCTCCATGCCGGGGCCACGTGGACGGGCGCCAACCAGCAGGGCGTAATCGGTGTCTTTAAACGCAACGTTCGGGTCGTCAGTGGTGACGATGTCGGTCAGCAGCGGGAAGGCACAGTCGTCCAACTCCATTTTCACGCCTTGCAGGGCGTCCATGGCAGGGGTTATGTCCAGCAGCTGCAGGATAACGGGCTGATCATCGCCCAGCATCGCACCAGAGGCGATGCGGAACAGCAGGGCGTAGCCGATTTGACCGGCAGCACCGGTAACGGTGACACGAACGGGTTGTTTCATGAGTAGCGATTCCTGTTTGTGGTGTTTACTTTGGTGAAAACGGGTTTTGAGCGGGCCACCTGCAGGTTGTGGATCACACAGACCTGAGCCACCCTGGCCGGGATCTGGCCGCACCGCAACGACTCGCTGCGGTGCCTGAAGCGGGGCATATGATAGTCATCTGGACCGCAAATTGCCATATTGAGGGCCAGACCACCTTATTCCGCGCCCAAGCGCCTGATACAATTGCGCGCGTCTTTTATGGGGAATAGCGGTTCATATGCGTCTTTTACAGTCTCGTCGGCTGCAACTTCTGTTAAGTGTTGCACTGTTGTTGTTTACGGTACAGGTGCTTTTCCGGCTGATTTTCTTCTTTGGATTCGCGGATTTCAGCGACAATGAAGCCGCCGGGTTTGGGGTTTTGGTCAAGGCCTGGTGGATTGGCCTGCGTTTTGACGCGCGTCTGGCCATCTTGCTGACTATGCCGCTGCTGCTGTTGATGGTGCCAAAGTGGCATCTCTTGGAGAAGCGCTGGGCACAGCGTGTGGTGGCGGGCTATGTGCTGCTCACCGTGTTGTTTCTGAGCCTTTTCAACGTATTCGATCTGGGGCACTACGCTTACCTCGGTATTCGTATGGATTCCACGGTTGTGCGTTTCTTTGACGATATAGCAATCTCCGCCAGCATGGTCTGGGAAAGCTACCCCGTTATCTGGATAACCCTGGGCGTAACGCTCCTGTGTGCGATCACCTTTCGCCTCGTCAGCGCGCTGGTAGGCCGGGTTTTCTCCGTGCCGGGTGAAAAACTCGGTAAATGGTCTGTCGCCTGGCGCTGTGCTCTGGTGTTTACGGTGGCCTTCTGGACCACGATTGGCCGCTTGTCCGATGTGCCGCTGCGCTGGAACAATGCCTTTTTTACCGGTGACCCCGAGATTGGTGCTCTGGGACTGAACCCCATGTTGTATTTCTATGAGACCATGGATTTCAGTGAGGCCAATTACGATCTTGAGCAGGTCAAAGCACACTATGAGGCGGTGGCCGACTATCTGGGGCTGGAAGGTGCAGCGCGCGATGCCGCCAAGCCTAATTTTCTGCGCCGTATCGAAGCTGATCCGCAGGCGCCGTTTGCATCAATGGAGCGACCGCCAAACATTGTATTCGTGATGCTGGAATCGCTCGGCGCCAGTCGAGTCAGCGCTTATGGCAATCCCCTGAAAACCACGCCGGTACTGGATGACATTGCCGAAAATGGCTGGTTCTTCGAGCACTTTTACGTGCCGGTGTCAGGCACTGCAAAGACAGTTTGGGCCAGCATTACCGGTTTGCCCGATGTCTCTACTGTAAAAACGGCTACACGAAACCCGCTCATTGCCCATCAGCGCACCATCATTAATGCGTTTACGGATCACGAAAAGTATTACTTTCTGGGTGGCAGCGCCGGTTGGGCCAATATGCGGGCCCTGATTAAAGCCAGTATTGACGGCCTGCACCTCTATGAGGAAGGTTCTTATACCGAGCCTAGAGTCGACGTCTGGGGTATTTCGGATCTGAGCCTGTTTCGCGAGGCGGACAAAGTGCTGCGGGAAATCCCCAGGGAAAAGCCCTTTTTCGCGATTGTACAAACCGCGGCCAATCACCGACCGTTTACTCTGCCAGAGGACAAAGGCGATTTTGTGCCGGATAGCCCAGATGCTCAAGCTCTGTATCAGGCTGGCTTTAAAAGCGCCGAGCAGTACAACGCCGTACGCTTTCTCGATTACAACGTAGGTGAATTTTTCAAGATGGCCAAGGCGGGTGGCTATTTCGATAACACGGTGTTTGTGTTCTATGGCGACCACAATAACCGCATCACCATTACGCCGCATATGGCAGAATTTTACGAAAAGCTCGATCTCGACGGCCTGCACGTACCGCACATGATCTATGCGCCAAAGCTGCTGCAACCGCAGGTGGTTGAAGAAGCGGTGAGCCTCGTGGATGTGCTGCCTACGGTGGCGGGGCTGTTTGGCGTGCCCTATGACTACAGCGGGCTTGGGCGCGACGTGAGCAAACATCCGCAGGGCCAGGAACGCTATGTGTTTACCCAGACAGCGGACAAGCGCCACCCGGTAATTGGTGTGATTGGCAAACAATGGATGCTGCGGATGCAGTCCGACGGCGGCAACGCCAAGCTTCACGAGATTTACAGTGATGATCCGGAAGCTGATTACTCTGCGCAATACCCGGAAAAGGCCGCGCGCTTGCGTGAGTTGGCCAAGGGGCTATACGAGACTAGCCACTTTCTGCATTACGACAATGTTGAGGAGACACCGGGAGCGGGTCAATGAGTCTGGCAGATGGTCTGGTGTTGGGCGGCTACCTACTGGGCATTTTGCTGCTGGGAGTCTATTTCTCTGGCAGAACCCACTCCACCGACGACTACTTTGTGGGGGGGCGCAACTATCAAGGCTGGGTAATCGGCTTAAGTCTGGTGGGTACCTCCATCAGTTCGGTGACCTTTCTTGCCTACCCCGCAGATGCTTATAAAACCGCCTGGCTACGTTATCTGCCCAATCTGATGCTGCCGCTGGCGATTTATTTTGCCGCGCGCTACTTTTTGCCAGTGTTCCGGCGGGGCAACACAGTAACCGCCTACGAGTTTCTTGAAGCGCGTTTTGGCCCCTCAGTGCGTGTCTATGGCGCCGCCACGTTCATTATTGCTCAGCTGGTACGGGTGAGTACCATTCTCTACCTGATCTCCCTGTTGTTGTTCGAAATCAGTGGCCTCGACCCCGTGTGGTGTATCGTGCTGGCCGGTATCTTTGTCGCTGTTTATACCGTAGCCGGTGGCATTGAAGCGGTTATCTGGACCGACGTGATACAGACACTGGTGCTGCTATTGGGAGGGATTGCCTGTTTATGGGTGATTGTCGACCTGCTCCCCGGCGGCTTGGGGCAGGTATTGTCGACCGCCACTGAACACGGCAAGCTGGGCTTTTCTGAGTGGCAAAATGGCGAACTTGAGCCAGTCAGTTGGGATATCAGCCTGCTCAACAAAACCGGCACCATGATGCTGGTGTTAGGGCTGGTTAACTGGCTTACGGAATACAGTAGCAATCAAAATACCGTGCAGCGTTATTGTGCGGCTAAATCCGAAAGTGAAGCCCGACGCGGTATGTGGGTGTGTGCCCTGAGCAGCCTGCCAATCTGGGCGTTTTACATGTTTCTGGGGACAGCGCTCTACGTATTCTATCTGCAATTTCCAGTCGCTGAAGCCGCTGAAATGCTCGACGGTAGCCGCAAGGCGGAGCAGATTCTGCCATTTTTCATTTTGAACGAGTTGCCGCCGGGGTTGATTGGGCTGGTGTTGGCAGCAGCCCTGGCTGCAGCCATGTCGTCACTGGATTCCAGTATCAATGCCATATCGGCGGTGTCGGTGGTGGATATTTACCGCCGTCATATGAACACAGATGCCGCTGAGCGTCATTATCTGATGGTGGCGCGTGCGATTGCCGTGGGCGTTAGTTGTTTGATGATTGGCGGTGCGATCGCGTTTTATTTCGCCGACACCAAAACCCTGCAGGACGCTCTGACCATTTTGGTGGCCCTGCTGGGTGGAGGCATGTTGAGTCTGTACCTATTTGGGTTTTTCAGCCGTCGCGGTAACGCCCGCCACGCCTGGCTCGGTATAGGAGTAACCATGCTCTTTACTGGCTGGGTGATCCTGGCTAGAAACGGCTGGTTTTTCTCGGCTGACGACATGCCCTTTGATCTGTACTACACGGCTATCATCGGTAACCTGCTCATGTTCGTCGTGCTGTGGCTCGCGAGTCGCCGCACGCCGCTTCGCACGCAGAGTTGACCGGATGTAGACCATGGCGGTGATGGCCGCAACGGGGTCAATGAGGTAGTCCCACAGGTTGTTAGATTCGAGTAGGCCCAGCTGATAGCCGAGCAGGTCGACGCTGATAATCGCGACAATTAAGTTCAGTTTTCTAAGCCAGGCAGCGGCGGCAATAACCAGCGCCGCGCCAGCAAGAACATCAGGTTGATACCCCCACTGATAGGGGTCGATCATGCCAAGTCCCAGACTCATGGGATAAAACCAGAGTGCCAAGCCCGCTATCATGCCCGCCATCCATTGCAAGTCTCGCTTGGGTAGCGGCAAGCCGCCACGGGTAACGTGATAAATGGCCAGAGCGCATAGCACCAGCGTTGAGGTCAGGCTGAATTCGCCAAAAACTCCGCGCAGGTAATACACCGGTGTTACGCCGGCGATCGGGATGCACAGAAAAAACAGTGTCAGTGCAAACACCGTGACCAATCGCGATGACAACGCAGGTCGGCGACAGATCAGAAGACTGATAAGGGCTGCCCAGTGCAGAGCTGAAACTACCAAGCCTGCGGTTATATCCATTGACTGAGCCACTCCTGTGAAAATGCGCGGTGTTTGATGTAAGCCTTGTTCCAGGTGTAGACAAGGTGAATGGTGCCGTCTGAGGCTTTGATAAGATAAGGGTAGTCGTAGCGATAGCGGCAACCGCTGTCGGTACACAGAGCAGCGGTTGCGGAATCAATGTACTTGCTCTGCAGAGCTTCGGGCATACCTTCGGTGCTCAATGCCTCTTGCAGGGCGCTGGTAAAGGTTTCGCGTGGGACTCGTCGAGGCACTTTACCATTATCGCTATTGTCCTCAATGCGCATGATGGGGTTCCAGCTGACGCCGCGATCCTCCGACACCAGCAAGGTTAGTCGATTGCGTTCTTCCTCGGTATCGTTCGCCACGGCCAGCAGTCGTCCACAGTCCATTACCACAGCGGCAAGCGCAGAGTTGGGGTTAAAAAAGGTCGCGTTTTCCGGTTCTGACCATTCCTGGCCGCTGCTATCAGACGATGTCATGACGGCCGTAAAGGGGGCATCGTCACCGGTGTCACGCAAGAGTGCCAATGCCTTGTCGCGATTAACGGGCAGAATCACCGGTTGAATCGCTTCGCGTCCGGTGGTCAGGCGGCTTTTCGACAGAATGGTGCCGTCAGCAGCAATTCTTAGCAATTCGCCAAATTTACCCGCCATCTCGTGGTAAACGGGCAGGGCAATACTGCCGTCTGCATAGCGGTGAGGGGTGCCTTTGACCAGGGTGCTCAGGTTGAAAAACGGTGACGTCACCAGTCGTCGGTAGGAATGCCAGCTGGCGCCGTCGTCGTCAGACAATGCCATATTCAGTTGGCTGGTCGCCCAGCCGCCGAGCGAAACAGAGACATAGAACAGTGCCAGACGATCTTCCGACAGGCGGGTAATTACCGGATTGCCAAGTTTTTTGATGTAGCGGCCAAGAGCCTGCTGCGTTGCTTCGCGAGTAATCAGTGGGCGAACCTCGCTCCAGATGCCTTGCGCTGGATTGAAGTAGGCCCCGTAAATGGCGACATCCTTTGCTCCCTCGCGGCTGCCGCCAAACCAGGTTGCCAGCAGACGGCCGTCTGCCAGCTCTGCTACCGAAGCGGAGTGGACCATTTCGGTCGAATTGCGCCGCGATACGATCATCGGCTCGCCGCTGTAGGGTGTTTGGACGTCAGTGGTCGGCGCTGGCAGCGCCAATGGTGTGGTTGTGCGGTTGTCTGGCAGCGAATTGTCGGCGAAAACCGGCGGGCTGACGGTGCTTTCGCCGCGAAATGTGGCGAAAGCTGCAGCGCCGAGCAATAGCAGCCACAGGAAACTTGAACGGGTTGGCATAGAAAATCAGGACTCTGAAAAACGGGCTAGGGCGTTTATTGGAAAATCGCACATTTATTGTACAGTGCGATTGTAGCTGAGAAGGGAGCCGCTGTTAAGTCTGTCACGGACTTTGATTTCATTGGGCATTGTCGGCAACCCACTAAATTGCTGGGCATTTTTTGGTCGATACCGGTACAATACCGCGCTTTAATCACTCCCAGAATCCGTAATTGTCGCAGGGTCTGCCGTGTCTGTCGCCGAATTGTCGAAAAAAGAGAAAACCGAGTTTAACAAGTTACAAAAGCGTCTGCGGCGTCATGTTGGCAAGGCCATTGAAGATTACAACATGATCGAAGCCGGTGACCGGGTAATGGTATGCCTGTCTGGCGGCAAGGATTCCTACGCAATGCTGGATATTCTCATGAATCTCCAACAGAGCGCGCCGGTGGATTTTGAGCTGGTGGCGGTAAATCTGGATCAGAAGCAACCGGGCTTTCCCGAGGAAGTCTTGCCAGCCTATTTGGAAAAGCTGGGCATCGAATACCATATCCTG
>NZ_JBVBUV010000019.1:0-60751 GCF_057445395.1 Litorivivens sp. | reverse complement strand
CGAACCCTGGCAAGGCAGCGCCAATACGTCAGCGCCAATCATTGAGCCACCAGATTTTGGCCTGGCGCCGCCGGGAGTAGAAATAGAAACACTGCCAGACAAGAGGCAGAAATTGGCTCCCGACACCAGCAAGCTGACGTTGGACGAGCCCGGCGCGCAGCTCGGCCAAGCGGGCCCACCGCCGCCGCCTGCACCGGATACCTCGCACATTAAGCTGGAGAAATTGAATCCGTTTACCTAAACGGTTCGGCGGGCTTACGACAGACTAACTGTGGTATTTCGCGAATACGTCCATGACGGCATCGCGATTGGCCAGAAAGATATCAACCAATTCCGGGTCAAATTGAGAACCGCGGTGCTCGCGCAGATAGTCAAAGACCGTATCGACAGGCCATGGCTCCTTGTAAACCCTCGGGGTACTCAGGGCATCAAACACATCAGCTACGGATGTTATCCTGCCAAACAGGGGGATATCCTTGCCCGAAAGCTGTCGCGGGTATCCCTTGCCGTCCCAACGCTCATGGTGTGTACCCACGACACGACGGGCACTTTTGAGCAAAGAACTGTGTTGGCTATCCAGGATAGCCTCTCCCCGGGCGACGTGATCCTGCATAAGGATACGTTCCTCGGAGGTAAATCGTCCCGGCTTATTCAAAATCACGTCGGGGATAGAGATTTTGCCAACATCATGCATAGCGGCTGACAACTCGAGCTCTTCCAGCTCCAACGCGCTGAGGTTGAGGTTGCGACCAATTATCTTGGCGTACTCGGACACCCTGACAACGTGGTTTTTCAATTCCGGCGAACGCTCTTCGACCACCGCGCTGAGCATCAAAACCAGTTTGCGCTGACTGCTCAACATTTCCTGATTTACGCTGTGGTTTTCAAAAGCCACGCCCACATTGCGACAAAACAGGGCTACCAATCGATGGTCCGACACGGAAAATTCCGCATCGCTCGTCATGTAGACCACGTGCTTGGCACCGGCAGATGTCTTGAAAAATACAGTGAAGTAGCCGTCGCCGAAATAGGGCTCATTGGTGTCCAGTGAGCGCCGAATCCGCGCTACCACTTTCTGAGGTAGAACGTCCTCGATACGCTCACCCACCATAGAATCGTCGTTAGAACTCGCCGTGATAACCAGCTCAGGGCCAGTTTCGATATCGGCTCCAACCGCAACGCCTCGCACCATCACCGTGTCGTCATTGGCATAGAGCAGTGCCGACAACTGTTTCAAGACACCGCGAGCAAACTGCACGAGAGAGGAGCTTTCAAATAGCGAGCCCGAGGCTTCGATGACCTTTTCCAGCCCCTCGCGATTCTGCTTCAGAGCCACCAACTCTCTATAGTGGCTCAAGCTGGTGTAAACCAACGTATGCATTTTACTGGCGGTGAGTTCTGTCTTCTCTTTGTAGTCGTTGATGTCGTAGCGCGCCACCACTTCGCGCTCAGGCGCCTGGCCAGGCTGACCCGTGCGTAAAATAACCCTCACATCCGAGTTGTTGAGCTCTCCCCGAATACGGTCAACAGCCTCCAGCCCTGCGTGCTCGGTTTCCATCACCACATCCATCAAGACCATGGCGATATCCGGTTCCCGTCGCATCACTTCGATGGATTCTTTGCCTGTGTAGGCGTGCAGGAATGACAGTGGACGACCGTGTACCTCCACATCGCGCAGACTCAGCTCTGTCACTGCATGAACCTGCGGCTCGTCGTCGACCAACAGTATTTTCCACGGGCCAGCACAATCAGGAGGCTCTCTTTCAGAAACTATCCCCTCATCGGCAAACACCAACGCGTCGCTGGACAAATTACTCATTAAATTTCCCTACGCAGCCTGAGCAGCGATGTAATTCTGCTTAACACGAGGGATATTGCGGCTAACAACCGACCCTGATGCGCTTTACAGCCGAACAGCCGTCATACGCCGTGCAGCTTCGACCTCTATCGTGCGCAAGGGGCCAAAAGCCCACAATCGGTAATTACTCTTATAACATTTATAAATACTTTGGAATTCAAGAAGTTGTGCGGCGTAACCGTTCAGTTATGCAGGGGAAATCGAAGGGTAACCCGGAGACCGGGGAAATTGTCGGCGAGCTGGACACTGCCGCCATGAAGCTTGACTACCGCGTTAACCAAGCTCAGGCCAAGGCCATTGCCCGGTTGCTCACTGCGGCTTGCCTCCACCCGGTAAAAGCGTTGCAACACTTTTTCTCGCTCTGCAGGCGGAACACCGGGGCCGCTGTCGGCAATTTCTACGAGATACTGATCCTGCTGTTCCCAGAGGCGGACACTGACAATACCTGTCGCAGGCGTGTATTTGATGGCATTGTCGACCAGGTTGGCGACCGCCTGAAACAGCAGGTTTCTATCCCCCTGAAAGGTCGCCACGGTTGCGAGATCAGCATCAAGTTTCTGCGATTTGTCACAAGCCAGCGGTTCATAGAGTTCAATTACATCCAGCAGAATGGTTTTGAGATCAACCGAACTGAAACCCGCTCGGGGATTGCCAGATTCTACCTGTGCGATGCGCAACAAGGCGCTAAATGTGGCGAGCAGGCCGTCAGCCTCATCAATCAGCTCCTGCACTTTTTCCGGTTGATCCGTACCCTGCTGCAGATCTGAAAGGCGATTTCGGAGCCGGGTTAGCGGGGTACGCAGGTCGTGCGCAATGTTGTCGGATACCTGACGCATACCCAGCATCAGCTGCTCTATCTTGTCGAGCATTTTGTTCAGGTTCTCGCCCAGACGCCGGAAATCGCCGTGACTGTCGTGAATTGCAATACGCTCACTCAGATCGCCAGACATAATACGATTGAGACTTTGGTTCATCTGATCGATGCGTGTGACCAATCGCCCGGCAACGAAGGCGCCGCCGATGGTCCCCAGTACAATCGTCACCAGCATGGAACGCGTCAGCACACCGCTGACCAGTTTCGCGCTATTGATAACATCGGCGTAATGACGCGCCACCATCACCGTTTCGCCCGTAGGCAGCGTGCGGGACCGGGCCACAAATTCAGTCCCCACGTCGTCCCAGTCACCCGATAGCAGCTTCATATCAAAGCCCATCCAGCCATCGCGGTACTGGCGCGGATCGGGCCAGCGATCCAGGTTCCCGGCGATGGGCCGGTAATCTTCATCCACCACCAGAAAGAAAAACCGGATCAGACGATCTGGCCCGGCGTGCACTTCAACAAATTCATCCACCGCCCGTGCCCCGCCTTCCCTATAGGTTTCGGTGAGGGCATCGAGCTCTTCCTGAATGGTACTGTGAACCTGGGTAAAGTAATCGCGGGAGATCAGCGTATAAATGACCGCAACCACGAGAAAAACCGTGATGCTGAGTCCGACCACATAGCCGGACATGAAGCGGAAGGTAAAGCTGTTGAATACCTTACTGAGGATCATCCAGCATATATCCGGCGCCACGCACAGTGGTCAGCAGCTGTTTATCAAATCCCTTGTCTATTTTCTGGCGCAAGCGGCTGATATGAACATCAATAACATTGGTCTGTGGATCAAAATGATAATCCCAGACATTTTCCAGCAACATGGTGCGAGTCACCACCTGACCGGCATGACGCATCAGGTATTCCAGCAATTTGTATTCGCGCGGCTGCAGGTTAAATATTTCACCTGCGCGGGTAACCTTATGTGCCAATAGATCCATTTCCAGATCGCCTACTTTCAGGCGGGTTTGCGTGGCTGTGGATTCCTGACGGCGCAGCACCGCTTCGATACGAGCGAGCAGCTCAGCGAACGCGAACGGTTTTACCAGATAGTCGTCGCCTCCGGCTTTTAGCCCCTTGACCCGATCATCCACGTCACCCAGGGCACTGAGTATTAACACCGGTGTGGCGTTGTTTGACGCGCGCAGCGTCTGGATGATGGTCAGGCCATCCACATGGGGTAGCATTCGATCGATAATGGCGACATCGTAGTTTTCGGTGGTTGCCTTAACCAGCCCCTGCTTGCCATCGGCCGCGTGATCGACGCTGTAGCCGCTTTCCTTGAGGCCTTTGACAATATAATCCGCCACACTGGCGTCGTCTTCGATTACCAGAACACGCATGAGCAAATCCTGTTTGGTCTTATTGGTGCGGGCTATGTTTCGCACGTCCAGTTTATTGTGATGCCAGAGCCCGAGTTCAGGCGAGATTAGCACTATCCACTGCGTGTGTCAGCGCTGCGTCCGCGGCATTACAGGATAGTAAGCGAAGCAGATGCTACAATGCGCGCCAAAATTCTGCGGGAAACATCACCAGATGCCAGACAACGCCAACTCTTCGCAACTTCCTCCGGCCGGCGTACTGCCACGCATTATGGCCATGGTCTACGACGGCATGTTGCTGTTCGCACTGCTATGCCTGGCAACACTGGTGGCCGTGGTGGTTACCGGCAAGCTCGACCCTAATATTCCCGAAGCCAGTAGCAAAGTCATGCACGAGGCAGATCCTCTGCTAGGAGGTCTCGGTTTTCAGGTCTATCTGGTGATGGTGGTAGTTGGCTTTTACACCCTGTTCTGGCGCAAAAATGGCCAGACGCTAGGCATGCAGGCTTGGCGTATTCAGGTTCAGGCAAGCAGTGGCGGCAAGCCCGGCTGGGGTCAATGCATCGTGCGCTGCCTGACCGCTATCATTTCAATGGCGCCGGGCTTTCTCGGCTACTGGTGGGTGTGGATTGATCGCGATAATTGCAGCTGGCATGACCGCCTGTCTGGGACAAGGGTATTGCGCTTGCCGAAGAAGGCTAAGGGCTGACGCCCAGGGCTCAGACCCGACGCATCATCATTGCCACGCCAAACAGCATGCAAAGGCTGATCGGTATCAAGGTTGCCACCAGCGGTTCAAACCCAAACACTAAACTGGCCGGCCCCAGCATATCCTGCAGCGTGCGAAACACGATACCGACCATCACCCCGGTAAACACCCGAAACCCCATTGTTACCTGACGCAGGGGCCCGAACACAAAAGAGATGGCTACCAGCACCAGCGCGATGATGGCAACCGGTTGCAGTATTTTCTGCCAGAAGGCGAGCTCGTACTCCGCGCCACTCAGGCCCTGATCTTGCAAGTAATTAGCGTAACGCCAGATGCCGCTGATGGACAGATCAGCCGGTTCCAGCGCCAGCAAATTCAACAGCTGTGGCGTTAACTCCGTATCCCAATCGCGCTGGGAAAAATCCTCTCGCTCGGCCCCGCCCGCGCTAAAGGTCGATAGCGAACCGTCCTCCAACCACCACTGACCATCGGTAAAGCTCGCACGGCGAGCAAAGGTGACACTTTCGAGTTCGCGCTGCTCACCAAACTGGTAAACCAGCACCCCGTGCAATACACCACCGGCTTCTACCGCGTTGAAATGCATATAGCGGTTGCCCTCGCGGTGCCACATGCCGTACTGCGAATGCACCTTACCCTCTTCCTGCAAAGCGATGGCACGCTCACTTTCCGCGATCTGCTGGAAACGCGGCGCTATAAACTCCGCCACCACCAGACCCGCCAGCGTCAGCAGGATGGTTGGTTTGAGCACCGCCCACACCAGACGGCGAGTACTGATCCCGGCAGCGCGCATCACCACCAGCTCACTGGTGCCCGCCAGTGAGCCCAGCCCTGCCAGACACCCAACCAGAGCCGCAAAGGGCAGGTATTCGAACAAACTGCTCGGCGTGGTCAGCAGTACGTACTGCACAACTCTGCCGAAGGTATAGTCACCCTCAAGATCTTCCAGCTCGTCGATCAGGGTGGTCAGCAGATCAATGCCGACGATGACCAGCAACACCATAATCACTGCTGCTGCCACGGTTCGACCAATATAGGCATCAAGCTTATACATCAGTGTTTCACCCCACTGATACGCCGCACCCAGTCAGGCCCCAGCAAAAAGAGAAGTCCCAGCAACAGAAACACCGCGTGAATCACCCAGAGCCCCGGCACAGTGGCCAATTCACCGCTCGCCAAGGCCTCGCGCCCGGCATTAAGACCAATCAGGTACACCATATAAAGAAGAAAGGCGGGAAACATTTTCGCATAGCGGCCACTGCGGTGGTCTGTTTTGCTCAATGCCACGGCCAACAGCGCCACCACCGGCACCAGCAGTGCCAGCGAAATACGCCACTGCAGCGCTGCGCGGTCATCAATGCGCTCAGACTCCCACAATTCGCGGGTGCTTTTGCCGTCAGCTGCTTTGCGCCCGCGCGACTGGGTCTCGTCCTGCAGCCACTGGCCATACCGCTCAAAGCGGGCAACCTGATAGTCGAGGGCTCCGGGTTGACCAACATAGCGAACGCCCTTGTCGAGCAGCAGATAGCGCTGGCCGGTCTTCTCATCCCGATCAAACAGCCCCGAATCCGCGCCAATGACAGACACCAGTATTCGGCCATCGTCGGTTTCCATCGGCTGCGCGATAAACACCCCTGACATACCGTCATTTTCACGGTTCAGCTTTTCTATATACGTTACCCGACCGCTGTTGTGATCCAGCCGAAACCGCCCCTCAACCGCAGCTTTCAGACCATCCGAACCCTTACTCTCCACCAGCAGACGCTCATAGGCGCGAATCCCTGCCGGCGTCACCACGGTGCTGAGCAAACCCACTGTTACCGTGACCAGTAGAATGGGCACGGTGGCCAGTTGCAGCAGCTGCAGACGACTGATACCGCAGGCATTCATCACCGCGATCTCTGAATCCACATACAGACGGCCATAACTGAGCAGAATGCCAATAAACAGACCGAGCGGCAGAATCACTTCCAGAAAGTTGGGCAGGCGGTAAAGCATGATGAGGAACAGAAAGTCAGGTGCGAGTTCACCTGCGGCAACATCTGCCAGATATTTGATCAGCCGGCCACTCATGATGATCACCAGCAAGGTGAATGTGACCGCAAGCATCGATTTCAACAACTCGCTGGTGATGTAGCGATAAAGAATCAACGTTAGACCCAACTTTCCTGAAAGAATCGCAGGCAGTACACTGTCTGCCCACTAAAACGTGTCATTATCCTTACTTTCGACCGACTTCGCGAGATCAAACATGCAAATCAGCCTGAAAGCCCCGACTTCTCCCAGCCGTCAGAAATCTGCCGCCCTTGTCGTTTTGCTAACCAGCGACGATCTCAAAAAGCCCAGCGGCGACGATGCGCTGAACGAACTGATCAATCGCATCCATAAACGCGGTGACTTCGAGGGCAAAGCGTCTCAGACTTTCCTGCTGCCCCTGTGCGACACCCTGAGCGCAGAGCGCCTGCTGCTGGTTGGGCTTGGTGAAGCAAAATTACTGGACGAAAAGGTGTTCGACAAGGCTACGACGGCGATGTTCAAAGCCATCCGACAATACAAGCTGGGCGATGCCGCGATTTTACTGAACCAGAGCACATTGAGCGAAGAAAGCCAGATCCGCCGTCTGGCCTGCGGCGCAGAAACCAGCAATTACCAGTACACCGCCTCGCTGAGCAAGAAACCGGATCCCAAGCTGAAAAAACTGTTATTGCTGGCTAGCGCGAACAGCGCCAATCGCAAAGCAATGGCCCAAGGCCAAAGCATCGGTCGCGGCATCAACGTCGCTCGCGAGCTCGGCAACCTGCCCGGCAACTACTGTACCCCCACGTTTCTCGCGAAAGAAGCCAAGGCACTGGGTCGCAAAAGCGACAAACTGAAGGTTTCTGTGCTCGACGAAAAGAAAATGCGTGAACTGGGCATGGGTTCCTTCCTCTCCGTCACGGCTGGCACCGACGAGCCCGCCAAAATGATTGTGATGGAATACCACGGTGGCAAGAAATCGGACAAACCCCGGGTGCTGGTCGGCAAAGGCATCACCTTCGACAGTGGCGGCATTAGCATCAAACCCGGCGCAAAAATGGACGAGATGAAATTCGACATGTGTGGCGCCGCCAGCGTTATGGGCACCATGACCGCCGTGACTGAACTCGAACTGCCCATTAATGTGGTGGGGATTATAGCTGCAGCGGAGAACCTGCCCAGTGGCCGCGCGACTAAACCCGGCGATGTGGTGACCAGCATGTCTGGCCAGACCATTGAAGTACTCAATACCGATGCCGAAGGACGCCTGGTACTGTGTGACGCGCTCACCTACGCCGAGCGCTTTAAACCTGCAACCGTCATTGATATTGCCACCCTCACCGGCGCCTGCGTGGTGGCCCTCGGTAAGCATGCCACAGGCCTTTACAGCAACAGTGATGATTTTGCCCGACAGCTGATCGATGCTGGAGAGCGCAGCGGCGACCGCGCCTGGCAAATGCCACTGTGGGATGAGTATCAGAATCAATTGGACTCCAACTTTGCCGATATCGCTAACATCGGCGGCCCGGAAGCCGGTAGCGTGACCGCCGCGTGTTTCCTGGCGCGATTCACCAAGAATATGACTTGGGCCCATCTTGATATTGCTGGCACTGCCTGGCTGTCCGCCCCGAAAGGAGCCACCGGTCGTCCGGTCGGACTGCTGATGCAATACCTGCTCGATTGCGCGAACTAAAGCCCGCGATGACCAAAGTCGATTTTTACATTCTGCAGTCGGCGCAGCCGCAGGACGCCCTCCTGTATGGCTGCCGGCTTGCCGAAAAGGCACACAAACGCGGCATGAGTATTTACCTGCACTGTGCCGATGCGGCGCAGGGCAAGGCCGTAGATGACTTGTTGTGGAGCTTTTCGCCAGAGAGCTTTGTTCCTCACAACCTGAAAACTGCTGATAGCCATGCAAGCATCGTGGTCGCCTGGGATCAGGAGCCGCCCGCAGGCGGCGACCTTTTTATAAATTTTGCCCCGAAAATTCCTGATTTTTTCAGCCGATTTGCACGACTTGGCGAGATTGTCTGCCAGGCACCAGACTGGCTTTCACCCAGCCGCGAGCGCTACCGGTTCTACAAAGACCGCGGTTATCCGCTCAATACCCACAAAATAGCCGCCTAATCACTGGCGTTGCGCCCTAGCGACGCGAGTCAATTCCAGTATAATTGTTCGCCTTTCATTCCGGGCAATCCCAATCGCCCCTCAGCTGTCACACATCGGATTTATGGACAAGACATTTCAGCCAGGCAAAATCGAAGCCCACTGGGGCAAGCAATGGGAAGACAGCGGTTATTTCCGCCCGTCTGGTAGTGGTGAATCCTACTGCATTATGATTCCGCCGCCGAACGTGACCGGTAGCCTGCATATGGGCCACGCGTTCCAGGATTCCATTATGGACGCACTCACCCGCTACCAGCGTATGAAAGGGCGCAACACCCTGTGGCAAGTAGGTACCGACCACGCCGGTATCGCCACCCAGATGGTGGTTGAGCGAAAACTCGCCCACGAAGAAAACAAAACCCGCCACGACCTCGGACGCGACAAGTTTCTGGAAAAGGTCTGGGAGTGGAAAGCGGAGTCAGGCGGTACCATTACCCGTCAACTGCGTCGCCTCGGCGCCTCAGTCGATTGGGACAACGAACGCTTCACGATGGACGATGGCTTTTACAAGGCCGTTCAGGAAGTCTTTGTCCGGCTCTACGAAGACCAATTGATCTACCGCGGCAAGCGCCTGGTTAACTGGGATCCAAAACTTCACACAGCCATTTCCGATCTCGAAGTTGAGAATCAGGAAGAACAGGGTCACCTGTGGCACTTCCGTTATCCCCTGGCGGACGACGCTAAAACCGCAGACGGCAAAGACTACCTGGTGGTGGCGACCACACGGCCGGAAACCATGTTGGGCGACACCGCCGTTGCGGTTAACCCCAAGGATGAGCGCTATGCAGATCTGATCGGCAAATTCGTCACCCTGCCGCTGGTTAATCGCCGCATCCCGATAATTGCCGATGACTAT
Source organism: Litorivivens sp. (assembly GCF_057445395.1). Taxonomy (NCBI): domain Bacteria; kingdom Pseudomonadati; phylum Pseudomonadota; class Gammaproteobacteria; genus Litorivivens; species Litorivivens sp. The sequence continues at coordinate 50,932 of NZ_JBVBUV010000019.1, read as the reverse complement.
GTCGATCGCGAGTTTGGTAGCGGGTGCGTCAAAATTACGCCCGCCCACGATTTCAACGACTATGCGGTTGGCCAGCGTCACCGCCTACCCATGATAAACATCATGACAGTCGATGCAGCCATTCGCGCCACAGCCGAAGTGTTTAACAGCGATGGTTCGGAAAATACCGAGCTCGACGCGAGCCTGCCCGCGGATTACGCCGGCCTAGATCGCTACGATGCACGCAAACAGATTGTCGCCGCTTTCGAAAATGCAGGTCTGCTGGAAAAAATAGACCCACACACACTCAAGGTGCCGCGCGGTGATCGCTCGGGCCTGGTTATAGAGCCGCTGCTCACCGACCAGTGGTTTGTCGATGCCAAAACCCTCGCCAAGCCAGCTATTGAAGCCGTGGAAGACGGGCGCATCCAGTTTGTCCCGAAACAGTATGAAAACATGTACTTCTCCTGGATGCGCGACATTCAGGACTGGTGCATCTCCCGTCAGCTCTGGTGGGGCCACCGTATTCCCGCTTGGTACGATACACAAGGCAATGTCTACGTTGCGCGCACTGAAGAAGAAGCCCGCAGCAAGTACAACCTGGCAGACAATGTTGTGCTGAATCAGGACGAAGATGTACTGGACACATGGTTCAGCTCTGCCCTGTGGACCTTTGGCACACTGGGCTGGCCGGAAGTCACTGAACGCCTGAAAACCTTTCACCCAACCGATGTGCTGGTGACCGGCTTTGACATCATCTTCTTCTGGGTGGCGCGCATGGCGATGATGACCATGCACTTTATGAAAGACGAAGATGGCACGCCCCACGTGCCCTTCAAGACTGTCTATGTCACCGGTCTGATCCGCGACGAGAGCGGCCAGAAAATGTCGAAGTCCAAGGGTAACGTACTCGACCCGCTGGATATGATCGATGGCATCGAACTCGACGATCTGGTGGAGAAACGCACTGGCAACATGATGCAGCCCCAGCTCGCCGAAAAAATCGGTAAGCGTACCCGCAAGGCCTTTCCCGAGGGCATCAGCGCCCACGGTACAGATGCCCTGCGCTTCACGCTCTACTCGCTGGCGTCCACCGGTCGCGACATCAATTGGGATATGAAGCGCCTGGAAGGCTACCGCAACTTTTGCAACAAACTGTGGAATGCCGCTCGCTATGTGCTGATGAACACCGAGGGCGAAGATTGCGGCATCGACAGCGATGTCGCATTGAGTCTGGCTGACCGCTGGATTATCTCGCAGCTGCAGGAAACAGAAGCGGCTGTTGAAAAGGCACTGGCCCAATACCGCTTTGATCTGGCGTCACAGGCTATTTACGAATTTGTCTGGAACGAATACTGCGATTGGTATCTGGAATTGTCCAAGCCAGTGCTGTGGGACGATAACGCCAGCGCAGAAGCCAAGCGCGGCACCCGCCGCACTCTGATCAATGTACTGGAAGCCGTGCTGCGCCTGGCACACCCGTTTATGCCTTTTATCACGGAAGAAATCTGGCAAAAGGTCGCCCCTATTGCCGGCGTAGAAGGCGACAGCATCATGCTTCAGCCTTACCCGGAAGCCGAACCGGAGAAACTCAACCCGCAAGCGACCGCCGATGTGCAATGGCTGAAAGAGGTCATCGTCGCCATCCGCACCATTCGCGGCGAAATGAACATTCCTCCGGGCAAGCAGATTCCCGTTCTGCTCAGCAACTGCAGCGCCGAAGACGAACGTCGCATCAACGAAAACCGCCAGTTTTTGACTACGCTGGCCAAGCTCGACAGCATCACGGTGCTGACAGAACATGACCAGAAACCCATGTCTGCCACCCAGCTGGTTGGTGCCATGGAGTTACTGGTACCCATGGCGGATCTGATCGACAAGGACGCCGAACTCGCCCGCCTGACCAAGGAAATCGGTCGCCTCGAAAAAGAAGTGCAACGTCTGGCCGGTAAGCTCGGCAACGAGAAGTTTGTTAGCAAGGCACCGGCCGAGGTTGTCGAAAAAGAGAAAGAAAAGCTGGCCGCGCAGGAGCAATCCTTGCAGAAAATGCGCGAGCAACACGACACCATAGCGGCGCTGTAGTCGCCGCTATGGGTTACAGACCTGTAAGCAATTGTCACAACAAGATTTTTTGAAGTCTGGACAGCCAAAACACACAGTTATAGTATTAACAGCAATGTAGGTAATTAGTCCGCTGTACTGTGTACCTCAATAAAAATAAAAAGCGCCGAATACTCGGCCCAAGAAGTTGGCAGTCATTCCTGCCCCCACCTCCTGTTGCTACTGATAATTCCGCCCCGGCGGGATGCGGCCTTCCGTTGCATCGGGTTTGCTATCTGGAGAAGTTCCATGAGTAATCGCATGACCGGCACCGTTAAATGGTTCAACAACGCCAAGGGTTTTGGTTTTATTTCCCAGGAAACCGGTGATGATGTCTTTGTGCATTTTCGCTCCATCCGCGGCGATGGCTACAAAACACTCGACGAAGGTCAGACAGTAGAATTCAATCTGGTGGAAGGTCCCAAGGGCTTTCAGGCAGAAGATGTGGCGAAGGTCTGACTCGCACTAAGCGTGCCATCGCGGTAATGTAGTCACCCCAAACATTCGAAAGGTACCGCGATGAAACCCACCGCCCTGGTGACAGGCTGCGGCGCCGGACTGGGTCTGGCCCTGGCAAAACAGCTGATTGCACAAAGCTGGCGGGTGATTGCGACCTCCCGCAATCCCGACACTCTGCCCTTTTCCCACCCCGACCTCTTTCCTGTCGCACTGGATTTGTCGGCGCCGGATACTTTTCCCGCACTCGCCAACCAATGGCGCGAAGACATTGGGCCAATATCCCTGCTGATTAACAACGCCGGCTACGGCCAGATGGGACCAGTCATCGAGGTCCCCTGGCAAACGCTACAGCAACAACTGCATATCAATGTAGTAGCGCCTCTGGCATTGGCCCAGGCAGTGCTGCCCCAGCTGGAAGATACAGCAGGCACAGTAGTTAATATCGGCAGCGTATCCGCCCATCTGACCACGCCCTTTGCAGGTAGCTACTGCGCCTCAAAGAGCGCCCTGCACAGCCTGAACGACGCCATGCGCCGAGAACTGGAACCGCTGGGTATCAAAGTGCAATGCGTCATGGCTGGCGGCATTCTCAGCAATTTTGGGCAGACGGCGCGGGAAGAGCTCGACAAGACCTTCCCGCTGCGCTCCCGCTACCAGAAAATCGTGGATCATATCCGTGAGCGCGCCGAGCTCTCGCAGAAAAACGGGAGCCCAGCCGAATCGGTAGCTCAGCGTATTGTCCACGCCGCTTTGCACCAGCCCGACAAGCCCTATATCAAAGTGGCCGCCGGGGTTCATCAGCTCTATCTGCTCAGCCTGCTCCCACACCGCCTGCAAGACCGCTTGCTGCAGCGCCGCTTCGGCCTCACCAAACTGTGAAATTGATGCGTCAGATTAGAGCCCCTTCCGTTGACGTGGTAAACTTTGCGCCGCGCATTTTTCAGCCCATCGAGAAATGCGCTAACACCTTGAATTTTGACACTTTATAGAGAGAACTATGGTATTTACCGTTAAATTGGCCGCCGCCGCTGCTCTGGCCGCCATTGCGACTGTCATCGCGCAACTCACCAGCGCAGCGCCGCTTTTCAGTAGCTCGGCCCTGACTGCATTCTTAGGCTTCTTCCTGGTAAGCCTCGCCTCATTTCTGGTCAGCCCATGGCTGCCCGTCATGATGGAAAAAATGACACCTCAACGTGAAACCGGTAGCGTCAAATGGTTTAACGCCAATAAAGGCTACGGTTTTATCACTCGCGAAAACGGCGACGACGTGTTTGTCCACTTCCGCTCCATTCGTGGCAAAGGTCGCCGCAGTCTGCAGGAAGGACAACGCGTAGAATTCGTCCTGTCTCAAGGCGATAAAGGTGCACAGGCCGAAGATGTGAGAGAACTGAACGGCTAGCGCTCAATAGTGCGGGGGGCGCTCATTAGTGACAGGCCGCGACTGCTCTACGTCGTCGGCCAACGCTGTGAACGCCTGCTGCAAACGCTTATAGCGTTGCTCCAGATCGTCAAGCCTACGCCCCTGCTCCACAATGGTACTGTTCAGACTGTTCAATAAATCTTCCTGAAATGCGTACCGCATCTGCAGATCCGCCAGCTGACTGTCTTTTGGTGAATCTGTCACCGCACCGCTCCCATTGAGTTTTCACATAATCTGCTGCGCATTATAGGCAGGTGCCGCCCCCAGACAAGGACTTGTTCCCAAGGGGCAGTCGTATTAAGAAAAGCGTAAAATCAATTACACCCACAATACCAAGAGATAGCTATGAGCCGCGTATATTCGACTGAGCAGGGCCGCATCTGCCCCGGGTGCGATCAGCCGGTAACATCCTGCCGCTGCAAAGCGCAACAAGCAGTCCCCTCAGGCGACGGCATTGTCCGTATCAGCCGGGAAACAAAAGGTCGCAAAGGCAAGGGGGTTACTCTGGCAAGTGGTGTACCGCTCACAGACGACGCCCTGAAATCGCTGGCGAAAAATCTGCGTCAGAAGCTGAGCACGGGTGGCAGCGTGAAAGACGGGATCATGGAATTTCAAGGTGATCAGCGCCAGGCACTGAAGGCGCTGCTGGAAAAAGAAGGCTATAAGGTCAAACTGGCCGGCGGCTAACAGTCCAGCTATACGGCATCACCCCGCTTTCTTGCCCGAGTTATCCGACACTAGTTTTATCCCCTCTTGCAAGGGCTCCGGCGGTGGCTCGCTGGGCTTAGCAAACAGTGAAAGCAATCCCTGACACAACAATTGTTGGGCGCCAACCAGCCATAGCGCCATCATCAACACCCGCTCCAGCGCAAAGCTGGTTACCGGGCGCGCAGTGCGCAGCCAGTGATCCAACATGCATAACTGAAAGGCCAACAGCAGTGGCACGATATAAAGCAACGCCGCTGCAGTGTGCGCTGTCGCCTCGCTCCATCCTGCAATTGCCAGGGAGCTGGCAAACTTTGCAACCGGCAGCTGCATAGCGGAGTAACTCACACCAGCCAGCGCCGCGGCCGACAGGCCACCCAGCCAGAAGCGCCAACGCCGCCCCAATTCAGCTATGCGCGCTAAGGTATCGGTCCAGCGACAAGCACTGGCAAGCACAGTGCCGGCCAACAACAAAGCCAACAGCACCAGACCAGGCCATGCCCGCTCCCATCCAGTGTGCAGCTCTGGGGAGACAGGAACCAGCGACCCCAACATATCCAGCAGGTATACGCTCAACGCCACCGAAAACACCAGCGCGATCGTGGTGACAATGCCACTGGCCACGCCCCGCAGCGCACGGCGGCGGTGAGGCCCCTCAATCAACAGCGATTCGACAAAACCGGACGCTGCCACCAGCCGCTCTGAAGCGCGCTTCACATCGCACCAGTAGGCTTCAATATTACCCATCCGGTTGGTAATGCGGCGCCAGTAACGCTCGCTTTCCATCAGGGCACGCCCCCGCACAGCGGCCGCCCAGCGAAATTCCCGCAGGGTTTCCTCATGATGACTTTCGGCGGCGTCGAGCATCGCGCGCAATATTTTAGCCGTAGCAGGCTGCGCCCTGTCCCCGGGTAATTTGGCAATGGCATCGGCAGCCACCACCCACTCCGGCGCTTCCGGGCGCTCCATTCGGGCGCTGTCCAACTCCTGACTGGCTTTTGCAATCAGACCATCGGCGTCAGTGCACAGCGATTCCACCCGCTGCCAGCGAATCGACAAAAGCTGCATGAAATCGACAATGGACAGCCGATAGCGCATCTTCCCATAGTACTGCGCAAGCGTGGCAAAGGCCTGAACCGTAGCCTTATGACGAATTTTCAACCGTTCTGCCAGCGCTGTATGCGCTCTTGTCAGACGCGCCTGATAAACCACTAACAACGACTCGCAGCCGCGCCGGATCACCGCACGCTTCCAGGCAAGCAGCGTAAGAACAACCCCGGCAAATAGGCTCAGTAGCCACCAGGGCAACACTATTCCGGCTTCTGTCATGAATACTCCCATCGTTCAGCCTGCATCAACTGACCCGAAGATTGGCTTACCTGAAGCTTATCGGTATAACTCACCTATCGCTAGCCGTCCTTGCAAAACAATCACTTAGCAGGCAACCAGGGCATTGAACAGAGTCAATAGGTACTAGCACTTACCGCACATTTCCATATTTATTTTTAAAAAGTGAATCTAATCCACTAATAACTAAAAGATTTTTGACTTATGGTCGCAACTGTACTAAAACAGTTACAAGGGCGCAAAGTATTCACACTCTTTCGCTGGAGACAAACGGCTTTTACGCTGGTCATAACTAACAGGACAGGCAAAAAACGTTCGATTTTCGGCGCGGGGAAACCAAAGCCATGATGAATGTGTCTGAGCTGCGAGAACAGATCATTGGACCAACCCTGAAGTATCTGGGCATCCACTCTAACGTTGCGGAAGAGCTGCTGCTGGGAACGGCCGCCCTGGAATCCCAGCTCAACCCGCTACACAAAGACGCCGATGGCGTCGGTATCTACCGCATCACACCTAAACAACATCGGCAGATTTGGGACGATTATCTCGCATTCAAACCCGATCTTGCCAGTCGTGTCAGAGGTCTGGCCAGCCAGCACCGCTTCCTGCAAGACCCGGACACAGAACTTAGCTGGAACCTCAGCTACGCAACTGCAATCGCATGGTTGATCTACCAACGCGAAGAAATCGTGCTACCCACCCCGGCAGAAGCAGATCAACTGGGCGCACTATGGCGCAAATGTTTTGGTCATCGCACCAATGCACGCAAATCCGAGAAACATTTCAATGGCTGGCTGCAGGAATACCGTCGCAGCCTAGTGGCCGCCTGACCGACAACGCTTGCACTAATCGCCCTCAAGTAAAACAAGGTCTTCGGGACGATCAATATCAGCCTGCGCCGGCATTTCCACCCAAGACCACTGTAACGCCTCTAACCTTCGTCGGGTTTCCTCCGCGACCAGGGAGCTACCCCAGGCTATGTTGCAAAACAACTCCGGGGCGTACCGTTTTAACCCCAGTGCCACATAGCCGCCGTCGTGAGCAGGTATCATTACCGCATCCGTCGTCTGCAAGTGCGACAACATGTCAGACAACAGTCGTCCTTTCACGCTCGGGCAGTCGGCGCCTACTAACACGACAGCCTCAGCGCACCGCAGTGATTGCCGAACCGCGTGACTCATCCGAGCGCCGAGATGGCGGCCTCGCTGCTGCTTAATGGCAAAGCCATGGCGCTGCGACAGATCGGCAAAGTGGCTGTGCAGCGCCGTCACATGAAGTTCGACGGAGCATGCAGACGGCGCCTGCGCCAGATTTGCACAGCAGGTCTCGAGCAGTTTGCAGTGCAGCGCCAGACACTCGGCGGGGGTCAACACACGCTGCATTCGAGTTTTCACCTGCCCAAGGATAGGCGCCTTGGCGAACAGGCAAATCGTCACTTCCACTGCATCAACTCCCGTAATAACGCTTATGCAAAGTGGTTGGCGACACGCCCAGCACAAAGAGCAGGCGCAGATACCACATTAGCACCATCGTGCGGATCACCCCTGCCTGCTGCCAGCGCCGGCTCGAGGAAACGACAGGCGAAGGCCAAATGTAGGGTTTTGCCAACTTCCGCAGTTGTTTGCTGATCGCTACATCCTCCATCAGCGGTAACGGCGGATAACCATCGACGCGCTGAAACACATCGCGCCGAATAAAAATGGTTTGATCCCCGGTCGCCACAGAAGTCAGTCGGCTGCGCCAATTCATCATGCGCGCGATCACCCTCAACATTGGCGAACCCGGCTGCAGTTCCACCGGGAAAAAGCCCCACAGCGGCGACTCACGACCCAAAGTCTCCACGAAATCGGCAAAGTTTCCTGGCAGGCGGGTGTCCGCATGCAGAAACAGCAGAGCACGCCCCCGAGCGCTACTGGCGCCGGCATTCATCTGTGCGGCACGTCCGCGAAACCCTGTAACGACCTGATCAGCCCATGTTTCAGCAATACCAACGCTGTTGTCCTGGCTACCGCCATCAACAACAATCCACTCAACGCCAGGTAGGTTGCGGTTGGGGCTGCGTCCCAGGCACGCGAGGTTATCCGCCTCATTGAGCACCGGGAGAATAATGCTCACACTAATATGCAAAACGATACGCCCAAAAGGCTCTCAGTATGCAGATTGGCCTTACACGTGCCAAGCTTACACACACTCTCAGGTGTTCACGGTTGGACTGTTGCCTCGCTCAGGCTAGAATAGCCGCCTTTATCGGCCCCGGTGGCACAGCTGGATAGCGCGGTCCCCTCCTAAGGGACAGGTCTCAGGTTCGAATCCTGACCGGGGCACCACTTACACAGTCGCGGAACGGCATTGCCTGTTCTGATAATTGACGCACGCTAATCGGGGATTCCAGATTTGGCCAGCACGCAAACGGGGCAAGACGGCTGGCAGGTGTACATGCGCCTGCTTAAATACCTAAAACCTCTCATACTGCCTTTTTCACTCAGCATCCTTGGGTATCTCGTATTCGCGGCCACCACACCAGCCCAGGCAAAAATGCTGGAGCTGCTCGTAGACGCGATTGAAAATAAAGATCACGACGCTCGCTATTACATTCCACTGGCCATAGCCGGGGTGTATCTGGTGCGCGGCATAGGCACATTCCTGGGCACCTATTTCATGGCGCTGGTGGGCACCCGCATCGTGACTCAGCTGCGCACGGAGGTGTTTGGCCACCTGATGCATTTGCCCGTAAGCTACTACGACAGCGAAAACAGCGGCCAGATTGTTGCCCGTACGGTGTTCAACACCGGCTTGGTCACCGATGCCGCCACAGACGCACTGCGCACATTGATCCGCGAGGGTTTTACGGTTATCGGTTTGCTGGCCTACGCGTTCTATCTCAACTGGAAACTGTCCCTGATATTTCTCGCCATTGCGCCGCTACTGGCCATTATTGTGGCGTCAGTCGGCCGCCGTCTTCGCAAGCTCAGCAGCAAAGTGCAAGATTCGGTGGCGGATATCACCCAAGTCTGCTCCGAAGCCATTACCGGCAGCCGTATGGTGAAAACCTTCCTCGGTGAGCAGCGCGAAACCGATCGATTTGTCAGCGTGAACGAACGCAACTACCGCCAGCAAATGAAAATGGTGAAAGTGCAGGCCATCAACACGCCAGTGATGCAGCTCATTATTGTACTGGCGATGGGCATCATCGTTTTTCTGATTCTGGCGCCTGAGTTTCTTTCGCAGATGACTACCGGTCAATACGTTGCCTATATCACCACCATCGGCCTGATACCAAAACCGGTACGACAGCTGTCAGGTGTAAACGCAATCATTCAAAAAGGCATCGCCGCAGCCATCAACATTTTCAACGTGCTGGATCTTGCACCGGAGAAAAACACCGGCACCCGACGCATTGAAAAGCTCAACGGTGAGATAGACGTTCGCGATCTGCGTTTTGGCTATGAAGGCAGTGATGTACCCGCCCTGAAAAATATCAGCTTCACTGCGCAACCGGGCACGGTAACCGCTCTGGTCGGGCGCTCTGGCAGTGGCAAGTCAACGCTGGCCTCGTTGTTCGCCCGTTTTTACGATTATGAGCAAGGCCAGATTCTGGTCGACGGTGTCGATATTCGCGAATACGACCTCTACGACTACCGCGCCCAGCTGGGTATCGTTACCCAGAATGTTGTTCTGTTCAACGACACCATTGCCAACAACATTGCCTATGGCTGTAACGCGGCTCTCGGCGACGAACAGGCTGTTCGTCGCGCCGCCGATGCGGCATACGCCACGGAGTTTATCGAGCGCCTTCCAGAGGGTTTCGACACTCTGGTCGGTGAAGGCGGCCTGAAGCTGTCTGGTGGACAACGTCAGCGTCTGGCTATTGCTCGCACGCTACTTAAGAACACGCCATTGCTGGTACTCGACGAAGCCACCTCGGCCTTGGACAACGAATCTGAGCGCGCCATACAAAACGCGTTAACCGATTTTATGAAAAGCCGCACAACCCTCGTCATTGCCCACCGCCTGTCAACCATCGTGAACGCCGATCAAATTCTGGTCATGGACGGCGGCGAAATTGTGGAGCGTGGCAGCCACGCTGAGTTGCTGGCCCTGGGTGGCTACTATGCCACCCTCTATGAACAGGGCTTTGAAGAAACCTGAGCGCAATCAGCTCACGTGTGCGGCACTGAGAATGCCGCACAGGGCGTCAACAAGATTGCCGGCAAAGCTGTCCAGGCCGGCGATCTGATAACGCCCTTCACGCAGTCCTCGCTCGAAGGCCGCTACGCTGTGAATCATGCAAGCCCCCATCATCAGCTGACGCTGTTGACGTAGCAGCGGGTCGCTCGCCGGCACGAAAGGCTCCAGCCGATTACTGATTTCCAATACACGCTGCTGCCAGGGCTTATTCCGATTTTCGTTTTCCAGAAAGGCGGGAAAACTTACCTGCAGCCGCGCCAGAAATTCGATGTAGTGGCTGTCCGGCCCAGCTGAACGAATATGCTCCATCATGGGCACAACCAGACAGCGCACCAGCTCACGCATATTATCGCCCGCGCCGCTATTGTCCGCTTCGCGGAGCATCCCTTCGCGCACCTGCTCAATGCCGCTCATGCGATACTCTAAAATGGCGCTGAACAAACCCTCGCGATCACCAAAGTGATACTGCAGGGCGGCGACATTCTTTTGCCCTGCGGTACGGGCAATTTCCCGCAACGAGACAGATTCAATTCCCTTACTGGCAAACAATTGTTCTGCCGTCAGAATCAGGCGCTCGCGGGTGCCCTCGGGCATTAGCACAGTCACCTAGTTATGCCTGCATCTCACTGGCGAGAAACTCCAGAGTGCGATCGAACTGCCCCGGCTCCAGCTCCATCACCGCCGCATTCAGGTCTGTCACACCGGCATCACGCAATGACTGCAACTCCTTGAGCAAGGTGGTTTCATCGCCCACCAGGGCAATGTCACCAGGCCCCGAAGCACCTTCGCGTTCCAGCATAGCCTTGTAGGAGGGCAGCTGACCGTACAGGGCCAGCTGCTCGGCAATCGTTGCTCGCGCAGCGTCTGGCTTGTCGGTGAGGACAACAGGCAAGCCCGCCACCACACGTGGCGTCGGCCGCCCTGCCGCCGCAGCGGCCTGCGTGATGGTTGGAACAATATGATTGGCCAGGGTTTTGGCTCCGGTCATCCACGTAATCGTGCCTTCCGCCAGCCGGCCTGCAATATTAAGCATGCGCGGTCCCAGTGCGGCGACGATGACTGGGGGCTTACTCGGGGCATCGTGCACTTTGAAGGTCGCATTCACGCGATATTGGGCGCCGGCGTGGCTGGTTGATTCGCCGGCCAACAAAGGCTGCAACACTTCCAGGTACTCTTCCATATGGCTGGCAGGCTTGCTGTAGTCCAGACCAAACATGTCTTCGACCACGAACTTATGCGACAGGCCAATGCCCAGCACAAAGCGCCCCCCCGCAGCCGCCTGACTCGTCAGCGCCTGCTGCGCCATCGCCACCGGATGACGTGGATAGGTCGGGGTAACCGCCGTGCCCAATTCCAGCGACTGGGTAGCATAGCCAACAATACCCAGAGTGGAGATTGCATCCAGCCCAAAAATATTCGGCATCCAGCAACTGGCAAAGCCGCGCGCTTCGACGTCTTGCGCGATATTAATGAGATTATTCAAGGTAACTTCAGGACCGCTGCTGAGCCCGATTTTTATGCCAATTTTCATTGCGTTGTCCCCGTTATCTGTCGATGCCCGCCATAATACAGGCTGACATGTGAAAATTCCTCGGATTCGGCCAGATCCGGCACGGTAAACGCGCGCTGCCCTCCCATACGGACATAACCGGGTTCTGAGAAATCGCGGATCCGCGAGTCCGCCAGCAGAACCTCATCAGCACGCTGTAAAAAACTTTTCAGTAGTGGCAGGTTGGCGCGGTCATAGAGCACGTCGGCAACAATCAGGAGATCGCAGGGCCCCTCGTAATCATTCGCATCGGCAACGTAATCCAGCGTCACATCATTTAACGCCGCGTTAAGCGCACTGGCCCGCAAAGCATCCGCGTCGAGATCACAGGCAATAACCCGCTCAGCGCCTGCCAATGCCGCCGCTACGCCAACAACGGCGGACCCACAACCAAAATCCATCACCGTTTTACCCGCCACCCAGTGCGGGTTATCCAACACAAACCGCGCCAACACCTGGCCGCTCGCCCAGCAAAAACACCAGTACGCGGGGTTATCCATCAACCACCGAATTTCCTCATCGCTGAGCGCATGCTGGGGGTAATCTTCGTTAAGCAGGAACAGTTCAATTTCGGGCACCAGTGGCAGCCTGGTTTGCTCGATGCGTGCACCGCGCACAGAGCGCTCCACCAGCGCCGTCAATTCGGCATTAAGACCTTTGCGAGACAAGAATCGCCATCCTATACTGAGCATTATGGGTAGACAGCGGAGCATTGTAGCCAATGGCCACTGAAGACACGATACTCCCGAGTTGGCTGGACGACTGTCTGAGCATGGAAGAACGCCAACCTGAAGACTTCATTCTGTGCAGTCTCTGCCTGTCCCCTATTACCCATAAAGAGGCGCGACTCAGTGTGCAGGGCGCGCACGAACACCGGGTGGTCAACCCCCACAACATCACCTTCCAGCTTGCCTGCTTTGATACCGCCCCCGGCTGCTCAATTAGTGGCGAACCCACCCCTGCCTTCAGCTGGTTTCGCACGTTTTACTGGCAATACGCCACCTGCAGCGAGTGCCACGAGCATATGGGGTGGTACTACGAGAACCCGGATCACGACAGTTTTTTCGGGCTTATTATCAGTCGCCTGGCCATTTCCGGTTGATTTCCAACGGCGTAAAATCTGCCATTTGCGAGACGGCTGTGTCTGACTTTCGGGTACCCTACTGCCAAGAAAATTACCGCCTTGTATTCAGCGATAAGCAACTGCTGGTCGTGGATAAACCCGCAGGGCTGCTCAGTGTTCCGGGGCGCCACCCGGACAACCAAGATTCACTGATCGGTCGCGTTCAGCGGCACTACCCGGAGGCCCGCATCGTTCATCGCCTGGATATGGCCACTTCTGGCCTGATGCTGATGGCGCGCGATGCAGACACTCACCGGCAGCTGTCAAAGCTGTTTGAGCGACGCCAGATCCAAAAGCGCTACCTGGCAGTTGTCGCGGGCACAACCGCCTTGCAGGGCAGTATTGGTGTGCCGTTAATCTGTGACTGGCCTCGACGACCACGGCAGAAAGTCGATTGGCAGAATGGCAAAAAAGCCCTGACCCGCTTTCGGCGACTGCATAGTGAGTCAGCCCAAAGCACTGTTGTGCTGGAACCGGTCACCGGACGCTCCCACCAATTGCGTTTGCATATGGCGCATATCGGGAACCCGATCCTCGGTTGTGAATTCTATGCACCGGACACCGTGCGCAGACGTGCTAACCGCCTGCTGCTCCATGCCACCCAACTGGGTTTCACACATCCGGCATCGGGAGAGTGGCTGACACTGGACTCCCCTGCCCCGTTTAGTAACGCCTCCCTGACGCCTTTGACGGATCGCGCCCATGATCGAACTGCAAGCGTGTGACAGCGGCCACTGCCTGATTCTGAAACCCAACCGGTCTGCCGACTGGCAGACCAATCAACGGCTGATTGTTGCAGTAGCACTGATAAGTATCGTCATTGCCAGTGCCTTTGCCGCCATCGGCGCCTGGCTGATACTGCCCTTCGCCGGGCTGGAAGTTATCGCGCTGGGTGCGGCCCTGTATCGGGTAAACCTGAACCTGCACTACCGCCAGATACTCTGGTTTTCAGGGGAATCATTGATAATTGAAAAAGGCGTCTATCGCCCCAGACAGCGCTGGCGCTGGACTCGGATCGATACCGCTATTCACGTCTGTGAAGATAATCGGCTGATACTGAAGCTAAGCAATGGCAGCAACAGCATCTCCATCGGCGAATTTCTGACTGAGGAGGATTTGCGACAGGTGCTGTCCACCTTGAAAACACTCGGCCTGAGGGTTAGAGGTCACAGCAGCGACTGTCAGCTCAATGCCTGAGGTCGTCAGTTCACCTGCAGGCGGATTTCCCCCAAACCACTGAACCGCGCCTCATAGATACCGGCCTCTAGGGGAGTCATCTCACCCATCGCGCCCGTCAGCAGCACTTGGCCGGGCTGAAGTACCCAGCCCTGCTCCACAAGCGTGTTAATCATCCAGAACAGCGCGCGCCACTGATTGCCCATTACCTGGGTAGCCTCTCCGCGCTCGATAAATTTCCCGTCGTGGTGCAGACGCGCGCGCACCGCGTTGACATCGACCCCGTCTACCGACAGCGGTGCGCCCAGCACGTAATAGCGCGCGCCGACATTGGCGGCAACAATCGCCTCACCTGTGATTCCCACTTCACTGTCGAAACCCAGATCCGGCAACTCCACCGCGGGCATGATCTCGGACACCACATATTGTACTTCCGAAACATCTGCCAGTTGTTCCGGGATCAGCGTATTGATCTTGAACGCCAATTCCATTTCCAGCATGGGTTTGCGGAATGAACTCCGGTTGACCTCGGTAATATCGCCATTGAAGATCAGCCCCGTATCTGGCCAGAGTACCCCGGCAACAGGCCCTCGCAGGCCAAAACGCTGTTGACCGGCCAACGTGGTCAGGCCGGCCTTGAAGCCAGAGGGCGCGCGCCCCATCAGTGCGCTATCAACCTTTCTTTTCTGCGCGCCGTAAGCCGCAGCAAGATTGTTAGCCTCATTGGCGGCGACAGATAACTGGGGCGGTTCAAATGGGCCGGAAGCCTTGGCCGGCGCCTGCTGCGCTGGCGGCAACAGTATTGGCGCCGTGCTGCAGCCCGTCAGCAGCACTGTTGTGAGCGCCCCTATCAGCAGCAACCGGCGCCTGCCAACTCCCCTGAACCCATTTTTCACACTGCTCTCCTTATTTCGCACCTCGCCCAGCTGGCATGGCTGTCACAGACCGGCTCAGGTAGAATACTGCCCCCTGATCACGCTTGCTCAACACCCGAGGTTTTTATGTCCAATTCCAAAGTCGGCTTTGTCAGTCTGGGCTGCCCCAAAGCCCTGGTCGACTCCGAGCGCATTCTCACCCAGCTGCGTCTCGACGGCTATGACATAGTACCCAGTTACGAAGACGCCGACGTGGTCGTGGTCAACACCTGTGGCTTCATCGACAGCGCCAAACAGGAATCGCTGGATGCCATCGGTGAAGCCATGAATGAAAATGGCAAGGTGATTGTGACCGGCTGCATGGGCAAGGGCAAGGATGCACAGACCATCCAGCAGGCGCACCCCGGTGTATTGAGCGTCAGCGGTCCCGCCGACTACGAACAGGTGGTTGGCGCGGTACATCAATTTGTTCCCAGCCAGAACCAGAATACGTCGGCGTACAACCCGCATCTGGATCTCGTACCCAATATCAAACTGACACCGCGCCATTATTCCTACCTGAAAATTTCCGAAGGCTGCAACCATCGCTGCAGTTTCTGCATTATTCCATCCATGCGTGGCGACCTCGTTTCCCGTCCAATTGCGAACGTGGTAGCCGAGGCAAAACAGCTGGTTGACGGCGGCACCCGGGAGCTGCTGGTCATTTCTCAGGACACCAGCGCTTACGGCGTGGACCTGAAGTACAAACTCGACTTTGTGGACGGCAACGCGCTGGAAACCCGCATGCAGGATCTTGCTGTTGCGCTGGGTGAACTTGGTGTCTGGGTGCGATTACATTACGTGTACCCCTATCCGCATGTAGACAAGGTTATCCCGCTGATGGCTGAAGGCAAAATACTGCCCTACCTGGACATTCCCTTTCAGCATGCCAGCCCGCGTATTCTCAAACTGATGAAGCGCCCCGGGAATCAGGAAAAAACCCTCGAGCGCATCAAAGCCTGGCGCGAGATCTGCCCCGATCTGGTGATTCGCTCCACCTTTATCGTAGGATTTCCAGGCGAAACCGAAGAAGATTTCCAGATGCTGCTCGACTGGCTTGAAGAGGCACAACTCGACCGGGTGGGTTGTTTCCAATACTCGCCGGTGGACGGGGCCAGCGCCAACGATCTGCCCGACCCGGTACCCGACGACATCAAGCAGGAACGCTGGGAGCGGTTTATGGAGACCCAGCAGCGCATTTCGAGTGCCCGCCTGCAACAACGGATCGGTCAGCAACTGGAAGTACTGATCGATGAGGTAGACGAAGAAGGCGCCATTGGCCGCAGCTACGCCGATGCGCCGGAAATTGACGGCAAGGTCTATCTCGACGGCGTAACCGACTTGCGGCCAGGCGATGCCTTGCTCGTGGATATTGTAGACGCTGACGAATACGATCTCTGGGGCGTTCCCAGCGCCGCCTGACCATGAATCTGCTTCTGCTCCACAAGCACGAGCTGCAAAAGGATGGCAGTGTAATCCTTAGGGACAGCCGCCATCACCATATTCGTACGGTACTGAAAAGTGCTGCGCGCGATACGCTCAAAGTCGGGATACTCAATGGAGATACCGGAAGCGCGGTCGTTGGCCACAGCAATGAGCGCGAAACACGTCTGATTGATATTCACTGCACCAGCTCACCGCCTGCCAAACTGCCCATCACGCTGATACTGGCGCTACCCCGCCCCAAAGCTGCACGCCGCATTTGCCGAACTGCAGCAGAGCTGGGAATAGAGCAGCTGATTCTGCTGAACAGCTACCGGGTAGAAAAATCTTACTGGCAGAGCCCCCTGCTTACCCAAGAAAAAATCACCGGCTACTTTCGCGAAGGACTGGAACAGGCCGGAGACACCGTGCTGCCTATTGTGCAGTTTGAAAAGCGCTTCAAACCCTTTGTGGAAGACCAGCTGCCGGCGCTGTGCCAGAACAAGCGGGCCCTGATCGCCCACCCCTACAGTGACAGCTGCTCGCCACCGCCGGCCCCAGAGCCAACCATACTGGCGGTCGGTCCGGAGGGCGGCTTTATTCCCTACGAAGTCGAAAAACTGCGCGGGGCGGGTATGCAATGTATGACCTTGGGCCAGCGCATTCTGCGGGTTGAAAGTGCGGTGCCCACCCTGCTGGCCAAATTATTCCCGTGAAGATCATTCTCAGCCGCAAGGGCTTTGACAGTTCGGCTGGCGGCTGCCCCAGCCCAATCTTGCCGGACGGCCGACTTTTATCGCTACCCATTCCCGATGAGGGGTCGAATATCCACTACGGCGATCTACCACTGCCCGACGGCCTTATCCGCGATCTGAGTCGCGGCAAATTATCCTTATCCAGCGGGGCCCACCTGGACCCTGATGTGGTTAGGCAGAGCCTTAAACGCAAGCGCGGCTGGCGACCACTGTTTGGCCAGCACGGTGCCGCACAAAGTCATTTACGCAACCAGGGAGTGGACGTCGGTGATCTGTTTTTATTTTTCGGGTTGTTCCGCCGCGTCATCCATGAGGCTGGGCGCTGGCACTGGGATCAAACCGCACAGCCACGACACATACTGTGGGGCTGGTTTCAGGTCGCCGAAATCATAAACCTCACAGACAACACCAGATTACCGCGCTGGGCCCACTACCACCCGCACTGCGGGCGCGAGGATTTTCAACACAACACTCTCTACGTGCCTAGAGCGGAACTACAACTCGGCCCAGCGCCCACCGGGATACCGGGAGCTGGCATCTTTCCCCGCTATTCACCGGTCTTACAGCTCACCGCACCCAATGCCAACGCTGTATCACACTGGCAACTTCCCCGCTGGTTTTATCCCTCGCAAGGCAAGCCCTCATTGAGCTATCATCAGCGCCTTGACCGCTGGCAGCGATGTTCGCGCTGGACCACATTGCAGGCAGCTGCCCGCGGACAGGAGTTTGTACTGGATACCACTTATTACCCCAAGGCTCGGCCCTGGGCGAAGCAACTTATCGAGGACACCTGCGGATTGGAACCGGCATGCTGAAGTTCACGAGAATTCTGTATTTTGTGAGTAGTCATCTGCCCTGCAAAATTATTCGCGGCGACAAGGAACACCCGTATCTGGAGCGTTACTACCTGTGCTCCTTGCTCGGCCGGCGCTTTTACCTACACCGTTTTCTCGGCGGTGATGTGGATGAAAGTCTGCACAACCACCCGTGGAAGCAATCCAACGCTCTGTTGTTGACCGGTGGCTATCTGGAGTACACAGCTGAGCGCAACACCCCGGATAACTATAACAACATGGCCGTTACATCACGGCAGCTCAAGGCAGGCAGCTTCAACCGCATCGACAGTGAATGCCTACACCGCATAGTGGAAGCAAAACCGGAAACCTGGACCCTGTTCTGGCACACCATTCCACGCATTCAGCCCTGGGGTTTTGTGGTGGAAGAAGAACGTGGCAACCGCTTTGAAGAGTACGCCAAAGGGCGTGGACCGGACTGGTACAAGCGCGCACCACGCGGCAAGCACTGCCCGGAACGCCTAGCCTATCGCTAGAGCGTTATTTCAACGCGTTATTGAACAGCCCTTAGCTATCCGCGCTGAAGTGCTATCCACTCTTCTATAACCTCGTAAAGATAGTCACAATCGTCATCCGTCATTGTCGGATGACAGGGAAGCATCAAGCCATATTCCATTACCTGGTCTGCCGCGGGCATGCCCTCAGCGGGGGCACGATATTCCACACCCCGCATCATCGGCTGGCGTACTGCATTGCCCGAGAATACCACCCGCGTAAATATACCGTTGTCTTCAAGATAAACCTGCAACGAACGCCTACTCCAGCCCAACTCCCGACGTAATTGCACCGGGTAGCAAATCCAGGTGGTGACCACACCTTCAAGCAACCGGGGTGTGATAAAAATATCGCTGTGTTTGCTGAGGAAGGCGGTGTGTTTCTCAAACAAATTGCTGCGCAGCGTGCTGAATGTATCCAGCTTGTTCAGTTGCTCAATACCGAAAGCCGCGCCTGCCTCACTAGGAATAAAACCGTAGGCTATATCTTCAAAGATAAACATGCCGTCGTACTCCACCCCGTCCATCTCTTCAAGAAAACGGCCATCGCTTTCCTGCATTTTGGTGCCGTAGAGGTACTTCTCTGACGAACGCCCCCAGGCGCGTAGCGATAGCCCCCTATCCAAAAGTGCATCATCGTTAAAGCAGACCATCCCGCCATTACCCAGGCACGTAATGATGTGAAAGATAGAAAAACTGGTAACCGATATATCGGCACGCTCCCCCGAAGGCCGGCCGCGAAAACTGCCACCGAGCGTATCGCAACTGTCCTCAATCAAGATTAGCTGGTGTTTGTCGGCCAGCGCACGCAAGTCATCCCAGTCCGGCATTCCACCGACGAGGTTGGGCACCAACAGCGCTCGGGTCTTGTCGCTGATCATCGCTTCAATCTTTTCGACATCCACTTGATAGGTATCCGCTTCAACATCCACAAATACCGGCACGTAGCCAGCACAAACAATACTGGAAATATCGGTACCAAAGGTCAGTGTCGGGGTAATAACTTCGCTGCCTTTGGGCAGGTCCAGCATACGCATGGTCAGCAACAGTGCCGAACTACCCGAATTAACCATCACGCCGTGTTTGTGACCCATCAGCTGCGCTACGCGCTTTTCAAAGGTCATCACTTTTTCACCGACAGCCATGCCGGTCTTCATTACGCCGACCACTGCATCGATTTCTCGCTGGTCGAGCATGGCTCCACCGTATCGGATTTCTCGCTTCACTGATGGCATGTCAATTCCCTCCGGCTTAATCCAGCAACTGAGTTGGTGTCTTGTCATCAAGAAAATTTCGTACGGCATGCTGGGAAATCGCGGTGATCGCCTGTTCCCGCGGCAAACTGTTTAGCTGGGATTGATTGTCGCGATTGTGCACCCCACACACATGACTGGGTTCGCGGCCCAGCGCAGCCAGCCCTTCTTCGACCACCTCCTCCGGCGTCTGGTAGACACTGTGCTGGCCCTCACCCCGTTCAACCGCAGCCGCTACCGCTGGCGACAGCGTCATACCAGCCACACAGGCCAGTACATCCACATGGTAGGGTTTAAATTCGAACCATAGTGATTCAGCCAAGACAATGCTGTAGGCCTTGGTTGCCGCGTAGTGGGCGTAGTAAGGCGCTCCCTGGAACCCCGATCCTGACGACATCAGCACAATACCACCGCGTTTACGAGCCAGCATGGGCTTGGCGAAGTGATACACCATGCTCAGGGGCGACAACATATTCACCTGCGCCTTGATCAATTCGTTTTCGAGACTACCCTGCTGTTTATAGAACGGCCCAACATCCGCCATTGCCGCGTTGTAGACCAGAAGCCCCACCTCTCGTTCACCCACTGCAGCAGTAACACTAGCCAGCACATCAGGGTTAGCGAGATCCGCAACTAAAGGTTCACACGAAACGTCATGCGCAGCGGCAATATCGCGACAGGCGTTATGCAACAACTGTACTTCGCGGTCGAGTACCAGGAGGTTTAATCCCTCCTCCGCCAGCCGCTCAGCCCATGCCCGCCCGATACCTTGCGCGCCGCCGGCTATCAATGCCCACGGTCCATACTGTTCAGCTATTTTCCGGCCCATGCGTTTTTCTCTCGCTTATTATTTTGATACGTTTTTATTCAGCAGGTTGTTATCACATAGTCTACTGTGACAAGGTAAACCCATAACAAAGCCTGACACAATCATCATGCTCTCAAATCAGTATCGGCAATTACGCGCAGCCCTCCAGCCAGGCCTTGCAAACCCGGCGGACCCCGTATACCTGGTTCGGGACAAGATGCACGCGATACACCCCACCGCCATTCCCGATGATGCGCAGGTCAACGAGCTCGTGAACAGCCCCGTTTATGCTGTCAGCGTACAAACCCCTCAGCTTCGCGATGATGACAGCGCGGTAATGATGGTGCACGGCGGCGCCTTTGTATCGACGTCAGTAGAGCATTATGTGCCCTACGCCGCCGCCTTGAGCCGTTTTTTTCAGCGCCCGGTGGTTGTGTATGCCTATCGTCTGGCCCCGGAACATCCCTTTCCGGCTGCTCTGGACGACAGCCTCGCGGTATATCAATTCTTACTGGAACGCTTTGCACCCCATAAACTGGCTGTTATTGGTGACTCCTGTGGCGGGGGTATCGGCTTAAGCATGCTGTGTGAACTCAAAGATCGTAAGCTCCCTTTGCCTGCAGCCTACGCCGGCCTTACACCGTGGCTGGATCTCACCATGAGCGGCAAGGCCGCCGTGCAAGACACCGGCGATGACCCTTTTGTCTGTACTGAATGGATTCGCGCGCGCGGACTCGATTACGCCGCTGACACACCGACCAACCACCCCCGCGTATCCCCTCTGTTTGCTGACCTACGAGACTTGCCACCGCTGTATTTCGCGTCTGGTAGCCAAGACATCACCCGCGATGATTCCCGGCGCGCAGCGGCCCTGGCCAGTGAGGCCGGAACAAGCGTGGTCCTCGATATTGCCCCCGGCATGATTCACGGTTACCACGGCCTGAGCGCGCTGGCACCGGAGTGCGCGGCAGGTTGCCAGCGCATTGCCGATTTTCTGAACGCACACCTGGAATAGATCAATGGTTACTGTAGAACAGAGCGACAACGTCGCCATCATCACCCTGAACCGCCCGGATTTTCGAAATGCAATCGATACCGACACCGGCATTGCCCTGTGGCAAGCGGTGCAAGAATTTGAAGAAAACGACGCTGCAGCGGTGGCGGTCGTAACCGGCGCCGGCGGTCATTTCTGCGCCGGCGCAGACTTGAAAGCCTTGGACAAAGGCATTCCTTGGAACCCGAACTTTGGTCATGGGCCGCTAGGCCCAACCTGGCATACCCCCTCCAAGCCCGTTATTGCTGCGGTAGAGGGTTACGCCGTGGCGGGTGGGCTGGAACTCGCTCTGTGGTGCGATTTGCGCGTTGCCGCAGACAGTGCCGTGTTTGGCGTATTCTGCCGCCGCTGGGGTGTACCTCTGATAGACGGCGGCACTGTGCGCTTGCCGCGACTCATCGGCGAAAGCCGCGCCATGGACTTAATCCTGACCGGGCGAGCTGTGGACGCTGACGAAGCTTATGCAATCGGTTTGGCCAATCGTCGCTGCGCCGATGGCCAGGCACTGGCAACTGCGCTGGAACTTGCGCGGCAGATAGCCCGACACCCGCAGGCCTGTATGCTTTCCGACCGTACCTGTGTTCAGCAGGCCGCTGGAAAACCATTTGCCGAGGCCATGCGTACCGAAGGAGAGCTGGGCTGGCAATATTTGCAATCACGGGGCTTCGCCGATGGTGTATCACAATTTGTTAAAGGCGCAGGGCGCCATGGCGAAGGCAGCTAAGCCATGAAGATACCCTTGCTGTTGCTGGCATGTGGCCTGCTGTATGGCTGTGCGCAAGACGAGGGTGCCACGACTGAAGACACCACATTGAAAGTGGTAACACGCAATGCCCCGACCACTTATTACTTCAACCAGGATCAGCGAGCGGTAGGTCCGGAACACGATCTGGTCATGGCCTTTGCAAAAGACCAGGGGCGAACCGTTTCCTTTGTGGTGGTGGACACCGTCGCCGACGTACTTCAGGTACTGGAAGAGGGAAAAGCCGACCTGGCAGCTGCAGGGTTGAGTATCACTGACGAACGCAAATCACGTTTTCTATTCTCGCAACACTACCGCAGTATCCAGCAGCAAGTAGTCTGTCGGCGCGGCGAAAAGAAGGCGCGCGATGTGGCCGGGTTAACGCAGATTACCTTGGCAGTTAGCACCGAAAGCGCTTACGAGTACACACTCAAAACTCTGAAGAAAACGCACCCAAAGCTACAGTGGCAGAGTCGCGACGCCGACAGCGAACAGCTGCTGCGCGAGGTCTGGGAGAAAAAGATCGATTGCACGGTGGCCGATTCTCATATCGTTGCGGTGAATCGGCGCTACATGCCTGAATTGTTGGTGATGTTTGACCTGCAAACCGAAGATACACTGGTCTGGGCCATGCCGAGAGAGGCCACCGGACTGAAACGCGCGGCTGATCGTTTTTTTAACAGCGAGGCCGGCGACAGAGCACTGCAGCTGGTGGAACACCGCTACTACAGCTACATAGACAATTTTGACTTTGTGGACACCCGAGCGCTGGTGAGACGCATAAAAACTCGTCTACCCAAGTATCGCCAATTGTTCGAAGACGCCGGCAGGAAACATGAAATTCCCCCCACCCTGCTGATGGCCCAGGCTTACCAGGAATCCCACTGGAACCCCAAAGCCACCAGCCCCACCGGGGTCAAGGGAATCATGATGCTAACCCGCAGTACTGCGAAATCACTGGGCGTAAAAAACCGGCTTAAGCCAGAACAGGCGATACCTGCCGGCGCCAAGTACCTGGCTAAAATGCGTTCTCGCTTTCGCAAGGATATCCCTGAACCGGATCGTACCTATCTGGCACTGGCCGCCTACAATCTAGGCCGCGCCCATATGCATGATGCGCAAACGCTAGCCCGAAGGCTCGACAAAAATCCGTACCGCTGGGCAGATATCGAAGCGGTACTACCGCTAATGGCCGAAAAGAAATACTACAAAAACCTGAAGTACGGCTATGCTCGGGGCATCGAGCCCGTGCTTTACGTGCAACGTATTCGTAATTACCAGAACATCATTGAACAGAAGCTGGCTGAGCAGTAATGTTATTTTTGCTCGCCGGCTTTTAGAACGCCCCGCGTTTTCTCAGAAATAACACCGCCGCTTAACACCAGTTGCAGAGCTTCAGCCGGGGTGAGCTTCAAGGGGCGAGTATATTTTTTAGGAACGATCACGGTATACCCCCCTACCTGGTAACTCATCGGCAAATAGACCGCGATCTGATCTTCCTTGAGTTCGCTGGCGATGGTATTCCCGTTCCCCTTCTTGTTCACGGTCACAATACCGATGAGGCTCGACTCAGTACCGGGCAGCTCCACCATGACCACGGACTCTTCCTCAAACTTCTTGCCACCCATGATATCCATGACTTCCTTCAGCGCACCGTAGATCTGCTTGAGTACTGGCAAGCGCTCGAGTAGCCGGCCTGGCAGGCCCCAGAAGAAATCAGCGGCCGGCCAGCGCGAGCTGAAACCGATAATCGCGGTAAGTAACACAACCAAAATAATGGCCATGCCGGGAAAGTAAACTCCGCCCAAAATAGCTTTCAGCCCTGGCGCCAGCCAGGATTCCATTGTCTTGAAGACCCAGATGGTGACCTGTATCGAGATCACAACGGGTAACAGAACGATCAATCCACGGAAAAAGGCGGCGCTGAAATTTCGCATCATGGGAATAGGAGCTCAGACTAAAACCACGATGGAAGCATAGCCCGCGCGAGGGGGCAAGGAAGGGATTTGGGAATGCGACGGAGTTCTATTACTTGTATACCGTACCTAAGGTGGGCTCTCGCTTCCCAACGGCAAGCGAGAGCCCAATAGCCTTACTGACAAAACGCCTCACCAGCGGCGATTCGCTTGCCTAACGCCGCCAGATTTTTCGCAGAACTGCCCAACATCATCTCGTTATGGCGCATCCAGGTGCAGTAGCGCCAAAGTGGATAATCGCGATCTATCCCCATGCCGCCGTGCAAGTGCTGAGCCGCGTAACTAACCCGGTGCCCAACGTCACCAGCCCAGATCTTGGCAATCTGCACCTCATTTGTGGCAGGCAAGCCACCCGACAAGCGACTCACCGCCTGATAGGTATTCAAGCGCAGGCACTCCACGTCAATAAAGCAGTTTGCAGCGCGATGTCCTACTGCCTGAAAAGTCGCGATAGGCACACCAAACTGTTTACGCTCGGCGGTGTATGAAGCTGTCATACGCATCGCGCAGTCAGTCACACCCACCTGATGTGCGCACAGGGCCGCGGTAGTGCGCTCGGTCAGCCACTGCATGACCTCCGCACCGGTGTCGGCCCCCGCCAATACATCCTCGGCGGCTACACTCACATTCTCCAGCACCACTTCGTACTGTGGTTCATAGGTGGTAACTTTCATGGCATTGAGGGTCACACCCGCAGCGTTCGGATCCACTAGCAGCGCTACCACACCGCTATCTGTTTTCGCCGAAACCACAATGCGTTCGGCCCGCTGCGCAAACGGTACACACAACTTTTTGCCCGACACCGTGAAACCAGAGCCGTCAGCCTGTGCATGGGTAAGCAAGGGCGTCGCCGGATTTTCGTTGTTGAGCTCCATCAACGCCGCGCTGAGCAGGGTCTTGCCACTGGCCACCCCCGGCAGCAGTCTCTCCTTCTGTTCATCCGTGCCAAACTGCTGCACCGGCAAAGCGGCCGAGACCAACACCGGAATCACCGGCGCCGGTGCGATAGTGCGACCAACTTCCTCCACAAACAGCGCCAGCTCGGTAAAACCGAAGCCCATGCCGCCATAGCTTTCGTGCAGGGCTACACCGAGCAGACCGGCCTCTGCCAATTTCGCCCACAGCGCGCCATCGTATCGCTCAGCTCCATATTCGTCGCTGGCTTTCAATGATTCCGGCGACACCTGATCAGACAGGATTTCCCGGGCCAGGTTCTGTACGTCGCGTTGCTCTTCGCTGAATCCAAAATTCATAAGTCAGTCCTCGCTTAGCGTGCTGCGCGCGGCATCCACAGGCCCGCCGCCGAAATGATGTCGCGTTGAATTTCGTTGGTACCACCACCAAAAGTGATAATCGACGCCGTGCGATACAGACGTTCAACCCGGGATGCGTGTTGCTGAGCGTTAGGCGAGTGCTCACTGACCAGTGACATCTGCCCCATAACTTCACCCAGCGCTCGGTAAACTTCGATAAAAAATTCGGAGCCATAGACTTTCGCCGCAGAAGCATCAGCCATATCCAAGGTTCCCTCGGTCATGGCCCAGGCCTGTTTGTAACAGACCAACTTCAGCGCTTCGACACCGGCGCGCACTTTTGCCAGATTGGTTTGGACCCAGGGCTGGTCGATCAGTCGACCGCCTTCGGGCAGTTCGGTTTCCTGCGCCCATTTCACGACACCGTTAAACAGCTGTTGAGTTGGGCCACAATTCACCAGACTCAAACGCTCGCGATTGAGCTGACCAGTAATGAGCTTCCAGCCTTTGTTCAGTTCACCCACCAGCGCGTCGTCAGTTACGCGGATGTTGTCGTAGTAAGTTGCGTTGGTGCGCACACCACCCAGCGTCACCACCGGGGTGCTGCTCCAACCTGGATCTGAGGTCGGCACCAGGAACATGGAAATTCCCTTGTGTGGCTTTTCCGCATCCTGATCCGTTCGACAGGCCAACCACACGTAGTCGCAGAAATGGGCCAGGGAGGTCCACATTTTCTGGCCGTTTATCAACCACTCATCGCCGTCTTTCACCGCGGTGGTTTTCAATCGAGCCAGATCGGTACCAGCGCCCGGCTCCGAATAACCGATGGCAATGAGGCACTCGCCTGTCAAAATTTTAGGAACAATGTTTTTCTTCTGCCATTCGTTGCCGTGTTCGGCTAACTGCGGCCCTACTGATTCCGTGGTGAGAAAGGGGAAGGGGTAACCCGCACGCATCACCTCTTCCACAAAAATAAACTGCTCAATAGGGCTCATGCCCTTGCCGCCAAGCTCTTTCGGCCAACCCACACCGATCCAGCCATCGCGCCCCATCTTCAGCAGGGCCTCGCGCCACAGCGGGCCACCGCCCTCCCCCATATCTCGGTCGCACTCCACTTTGAGTTCAGGGGTCATCAAATCATTGAAGTAGGCACGCAGCTCCGTGCGCAGCGCTTCCTGTTCCGGCGTAAATTCGACTTTCATTACTCGTCCTCGTTTGCCAGCAAGGGGCTGGCGGCGGTAGCCGCCAAACAAAACACCATCATAGGCACTGGCCCGAACAGAACAATAGCGAATCCTCTCAAAGCACTGACATATCCAGTCAACCTCCGCTGACAATTGCCGTCACCCAAACGGCGTATTGGGCCAGTAATCTGGCCGGATTCGCTGTTGTTCCCACGGCCTGAAAGCTAGTATTGTCGCCTATTGGTATAAACTCGCCGGAGACCCTCTGAATGAGTGCAAAACCCGTCAATGCCGCCATTGAAGGCTGGCACACCCTCGACACCGAAAAGCCGCAGCTGCTCGGCAGCCGCTGCGACAGCTGCGGCACCTACTACTTCCCGAAAATGCTGAAGTACTGTCGCAATCCGTCCTGCGATAGCAGCGAGTTCAGCGAAGTACCGTTGAGCCGAACCGGAAAAATCTGGTCTTACACCAATGCCTGCTACAAACCACCGGAGCCGTTTGTGGCCGACGATCCCTTTGTGCCCTACGCCATCGCGGCTGTTGAGCTGGCCGAAGAGCAGATGATAGTACTTGGGCAGGTGATCAAGGGCGTCGATGTAGATCAGTTGAAAGTCGGCATGGACGTTGAACTGGTGCTTGAAACCCTCCACGAGACCGAGGAAGACACCAAGGTCACGTGGAAGTGGACACCGGTCGCGTAAGGGAGCTGAAGAAGATTATGAGTAACGATATCGCCATTCTCGGCGTTGGTATGCACCCCTGGGGCAAATGGGGCAACAATTTTGTCGAATACGGCGTACACGCGGCTCGCGCAGCCATAGCCGATGCCGGCATTGACTGGAAAGACGTGGGCTTTGTGTCCGGTGCCGCCACCATGCGTTGCGGCTACCCCGGCTATGTGGCCGGCGCTACCTTTGCACAGGCACTGGGCTGGCAGGGTGCAGAAGTAAACACCTCTTATGCCGCCTGTGCTTCCGGCTCACAGGCACTGGCAGCTGCGCGCACTAAAATCCTCAGCGGCGAATGCGAAGTGGCGCTGGTGGTGGGTGCCGATACCACACCCAAGGGCTTTTTGGCTCCGGCCAAAGGCTACCGCCCAGAAGACCCGGACTGGGTACGCTTTTACCTGGGCATCACAAACCCCACTTACTTTGCGCTGTACGCCCGCCGCCGAATGGACGTGTACGGCGACACTGAAGAAGACTTCGGTCTGGTGAAAGTAAAAAACAGCGAACACGGCTTTACCAATCCCAACGCTCGCTACAAGAAAAAGTTCACGCTGGACGATGTCGCCCAATCAGCCATGGTTGCCGACCCGCTGCGCCTGCTGAATGTGTGTGCCACCTCGGACGGCGGCGCTGCTCTGATAGTCTGCAGCATGGATTACGCAAAAAAAATGGGCAAAGGCGATGCGGTAAAGGTTGCGGCGATTTCGACCGTTACCCCAACCTTTGCCAGTGAAGTCGTCGAAATGCCGGATATCGCTACCGATTCAGCGGCCGCTGCCGGTGTCGACGCACAGCGCTTTCGCGCGCTGCTACCGATAAAGGCCTATGAACAGGCTGGCATTGGACCGGAAGACGTAAGCGTTGCCGAAGTGTATGACCTGTCATCCGCGCTTGAGCTCGACTGGTACGAAGACCTCCAGTTCTGTGCCCGCGGTGAGGCCGCTAAACTGGTACGCGAAGGCGCTACTAAACTTGGCGGGCGCCTGCCGGTAAATACCTCTGGCGGCTTGGCCTGCTTTGGCGAAGCCGTTCCGGCGCAGGCACTGGCCCAGGTGTGTGAGCTGACCTGGCAGTTGCGTGGGCAGGCCGGTGATCGGCAGGTGGACAACGCGAAGGTCGGCATTACCGCCAACCAGGGGCTGTTTGGGCATGGCTCGTCGGTCATTGTGAAGCGCTAACCCCGGAACTTGCTTGCGAGGCTTGGCTTTTGCACTTTGTGCAGAACCCAAGCCTCAGTAATCTGATTGCCCCCCAACGCTGCAATTGACGATCCGGGGCTCGATCTGCCCTAATCCCTCCTGACAATAACAAACGCTGGCCCACAACAGCTGGCGATAGAGGATGAATTATGACTGACCTGGAACGCCGGCTAGCCCGCCTGGAAGCAGAAAGCGACATACAAAAACTGCGCTACCGCTACTGGTTCGCCATTCTGGACAAGGACGTCAATGCGCTGGTGAACTGTTTTACCCCTGACGCCTTTCTCGAATACGGCATGGGCATTGAACTGAGTGGCACCGAAGCTATCAGATCATTTTTCGACATGGTGTTGCACAGTGAAGACTTGGTCAAACAGATGCCCCGCGGCGCCAATGGCCTCCTTGATATTACCTCTGACACTACCGCCAGTGGCCGCTGGTTAGTACAGGTAATTCTGCTCAGGCACAGCGAGCAAGTGGGCAGCCGCATCAATGTTCAGTATTTTGAAAACTACGAGAAGATTGATGGCGAGTGGAAGATTAAGAGAATGAAAAACGATTATCTGAGCTATGAGAATATCGAACCTCGCGACGGCCCCTGAAGCTAAACCACTGCTCAACGGCAGCGCCCATCCCATTATGTCCCTGCAGCTCCCTTGCGCCGGTATCTTCGATGCAAGGGAACCACGGAACAGGCGGCTTAGCGCCCCCGTTAAAACTGCAGAGTGACATCAAGGCCATAGCTGGCCAACTCGCCAAAGTAGCCGCTGTGGAAATAGGCCTGACTGATATCGTGGACTAGGTACTCTTCGTCAGTGATGTTTTTACCCCACAACGCGAGGCTCAATTCAGAGCCCCCCAGATCAATTTCGGACCAGTTAAGGCGCGCGCCTAACAGGCCGTAATCATCCAGAAAGAAGCCTTCCATATCGTCGTTACTGGCAGTGCCGTAGCGCTCGTCGCGCCAGTTATAGTCCACGATTGCACGCAGATTGCCGATACCGAAATACGGGAACTGATACTCCAGCACCAAGCTGTAAGTGTTTTCCGGGGCATAGGGCATGATGTAGCGGTCGCTGACATCCTGCCGGAAAGTCGCCGAATTCGGGTTATTGTCGATAACCTCAACAAATTCTGCATCGGTGTAACCGTAGCCCAGGTTCAAGGTGAGGCCTTCCGACAGGATCGCCGTCAGGTCAAATTCAAACCCCTGAATCTCGGCTTCCCCGGCGTTAAAAACGTCTGTCAGGAAAACCGCCGTATTATCCAGAATCTGCTGGATCTGCATATCTGTGTAGTCACTGCGGAACACCGCTGCGTTCAAACGCACCCGATTATCTGCCAGGGTGGATTTCACCCCAATTTCATAGGCGATCATTTCCTCTTCATCAAAGGCCGGCTGAAACCCGGCCTCCGTGGAACGAACGTTGTAGCCTCCCGATTTGTATCCGGTAACCACTTTGGCATAGGTGTTTACCTGATCATTGATGTCGTAGGAGGCTGTGATGCTCGGGTTAAAGTTGCTCCAGGTGTCACAGGCCTGCTGGGTATTATTAGGCGAATTGGTGAAATTGATGCTGTACTTTTCTGCGCAGCGATCGTCTTCGGTGTAGCGCGCACCCACTGTCAAGGTCAGGTCGCGCTGTGATTCTGGCGTCCAGCTCAGCTGACCATAAATCGCCGATGCCTTGTTTTCCGAGGTGATGGTTCTGTCTTCACCGACCGAGCCACCGATGGTGTCTACCTCATGCTCGAAGCCATTTTCCTCAAAATAGTATAGCCCTGCCACATAGTTGACCGACTCTCCGATATCGCCGACCAGCTGCAGTTCCTGAGAGGTCTGATCCTGATCAATGGCCACCATGACATCAAACCACTCAACCCCGGCGCCATAGTCCATGATCACGTCTTCGGATACTTTGCGATAGGCACTGATCGATTTCAGCGTACCAAAAGGCAAATCCCAAGTGAGGGTCAATGTGTGGCCACTGACCTCGGTCACTGAATCTTCGACCGGCACATCCCACTCACCTTTACTCAGGCGATCTTCGCTGGCGCGCTCTCGAAACTGCGGCGTGAAGAGCGTTCCCACCAGCAGATCATTCTGCAGGTTGTTAATGGTGTCTTGCGATGCACCACCGGCGATGGCATCAGCCAGATTTTGCGGCGTCACTGCCCGGTCTTCATTAATACGCAACACCTGATAATAGGGTTGCGGACCAACAATT
This sequence comes from Litorivivens sp., assembly GCF_057445395.1. NCBI lineage: Bacteria > Pseudomonadati > Pseudomonadota > Gammaproteobacteria > Litorivivens > Litorivivens sp. The sequence goes on along the minus strand of NZ_JBVBUV010000019.1, from coordinate 20,019 downwards.
TCCGATATGTCGTAGGCGTAATCCAGAGAAAACGTATCGCTGATATCCCAGCGCAGAACAAAGCGACCGGCTTCGCGATCTTCTTCTACAAAGCCTTTACCGCCCTTGGCATTTTCAACCCAGGGCCCCTTTTCTGCCTTGGAGTAACTGATTTTGGCGCTGAGATTGGCAATGGTCGGCGTGTCCAGCTGAACCAAGGCCTTCTGGTAGTCTCGGTTACCGGCCGCCAATACACCCTTTAAGGCAAACTCCCCAGCAGGCTTGGCGCTGATCATATTAATCGCCCCACCAGTGGTATTGCGACCGTACAGGGTTCCCTGGGGGCCACGCAAAATCTCAATACGCTCAAGGTCCGCCACATCCTTGGTCAGACCAATGCTGCGCCCCACGTATACGCCGTCGAAATAGATCCCGACCGCCGGGTCCTGCGTGGTTTGGCTATCGTTATTGCCAACCCCTCGCATAAAGATCACCAGCGAGCTGCGGCTATTGGGAAACGGAGTAATATCCACGTTGGGAGTGCGGGCTGTAATATCGCCCAAATCGTCTATGCCGAACTGCTCCAACTGGTCGCCGGAAAAGGCCGCCAGTGATATAGGTGTGTCCTGCAGAGATTCAGCCCGCTTCTGGGCGGTAACCACCACCTCTTCCAGCTGTGTGCTGCGTGTCTGCGCCCCGGCAGCGCCTGGCAGCGCCACCAGTGCGGACAATACTGCCAATCCCGCCTTACTCTTCCCCATAACGACCTCAACTTGCTAATTATCGTAGTAAAAAAATCGCCCCATTCTGGGTAATGCCTATTTGCAAATCAACCCACAGAACACGTTTATCCTCCGCTTGGATTAGGCTAAGGTAAGCGCACCCTGCATCGGTTTCCGGAGCCCATGACACATTTTCAGCCCCCACCCCTGTTACGCAACGCCCATGTTCAATCCCTTCTCGCCTCTACTCGCCTGCGTAGATTGCGCATTGGTAATCGCGCCCGAAAATTGGAAGCGGCCAGCCGCGAGGTATTGGTTGAATGCCGCGATGGCACCCGACTGATCGGAGAATATGCCGAGCAAAGCGGCGAGAATCGGGGGCTCGTGATACTGATTCACGGTTGGGAAGGTAGCTCTAAATCCACCTATATGCTGTCTTCTGGCGGCGCATTGTTTGAAGCCGGTTACAACGTATTTCGTCTGAACCAGCGCGACCACGGCCCCAGCCATCATCTGAACAAAGAGCTGTTCACGTCAACACGCCTGACAGATGCACTCGGTGCGGTGGAATGGATTCAAACCACCTTCCCACATGAGCGCAATTATCTGGCGGGGTTTTCGCTGGGCGGCAATTTTTCGCTGCGGGTGGCTGCCAACTGCCGGGATCACGCCATTCGGCTAGATCAGGTGGCGGCGATCTGCCCGGTACTCAACCCGGTCAATACTATGGAGGCGCTTGATAGCGGCTGGTGGCTATACGAAAAATATTTTGTCCGAAAATGGAAACGCTCACTGCGCACAAAGCTCAAACACTTCCCCGAACTGGGTTACGAGAAAGATCTGCTTACACTGAAATCTCTGCGCGAGATGAATCAGTTTTTTGTACCGCGTTTCACCAGCTTCAAGGACGCCAATACCTATTTGCTGGCCTACGCCATTATTGGTGATGCCCTGTCGCATCTGGAGGCCCCCTGCCACATTATCGCCGCCCAGGACGACCCCATCTGTGGCGCAGAGGATTTGCCGAACCTGGCAAAAGCGCCTAATCTCACGGTCGAATCCACCGCTCATGGCGGCCACTGCGGTTATGTGAGCAATTACCGGCTCGACAGCTGGGTCGACAAACGGCTTCTGGAACTGTTCAACAACAATTAGACGGAGTACCGCATGGCAGACTGGCAATGGGTTACCCGCATACACCGATCGATATATCAAGCTACCGGCGGCCGCATCGGCAGCAACTTGATGGGCATCCCCATGGTCATGATGCATACGATTGGCGCTAAATCCGGGCAGATACGAAGCATTCCCGTAGCTTGCTATGACCACCCCGAAGGTCTGCTGATACTGGCATCCAATAACGGCGGCCCCAAAATGCCCGCCTGGTACTACAATATGCGGGCCCATCCCGAGTTCGATATTCAATTCAGACGGGAAAAACGGCGTGTTCGAGCACAGCAAATTACGGAAGCCGAACGGCTGCAGTATTGGGATGCCATGGCGGATGTGAACCCTCGCATCGTGCAATACTGGCATGCGGCGCAAGCCGAGTACGGAAGAACGATTCCAGTGATTCTATTGCGCACGCTTGAAGTACTGAACTAATACAATGAGTACCTCCCGCGCCTGTCAGGAGAGCGAGGCACTCATTACGTGCGGCGAGCTAATCACTAACGTTAGGCACTTGCATTAAGTACTTAAGCGGCGAAGCCTGGCAGGCGACTGTTGATGATGTCTCTGGCATCTTTCACGATGCGCTGCAGCAGTTCCTCACAGCTCGGCACATCGTTGATCAAGCCCTGCACCTGACCAGCCCAGACCAGACCGGCATCCGGGTTTCCAGTTTCCAGTGCCACGCGGCCGTCGGCACCTTTAACCAGATGCGACACATCCTGAAAAGTGGACTCCGGGTTCTTCAGGATTTCCACCACTTTGTCCGACACGCTGTTCTTGGCCACGCGACCGGTGTTGCGCAGCGAGCGAAAGATCAGATTAGTATCACGCTCATCCTGATCCACCAACAACTGTTTGATGGTGTCGTGAATCGGTGCTTCTTTTGTTGCACAGAAGCGGGTGCCCATGTTGATTCCTTCGGCACCCAACGCCAGTGCCGCCACCAGTCCCCGACCATCACCAAAACCGCCCGAGGCCAGCATCGGAATTTTCACCTTGTCGGCCGCAGCCGGAATCAGGATCAGTCCGGGAATATCATCTTCACCGGGATGCCCCGCGCATTCAAAACCGTCTATGGATATGATATCCACACCCATGCGTTCAGCCGATAGGGCGTGACGCACAGCGGTGCATTTGTGCAGCACGGTTATACCGTTAGCCTTGAAGTCTTCAACATGTTCCCGCGGATTGTGGCCCGCAGTTTCAACAATCTTGATACCGCTATCTATGATGGCCTTGCGATATTCAGCATACGGCGGCGGATTTACCGACGGCAATATGGTGAGGTTTACACCAAAAGGTTTATCCGTGAGCTCACGACAGCGCGCAATCTCCTTACGCAGGTCATCCGGACTGGGCTGGGTCAAGGCCGTAATAATACCCAGACCACCGGCATTGGATACCGCCGCCGCCAGCTCGGCGCGCCCGACCCACATCATGCCACCCTGTACAATAGGGTATTCAATGCCCAACATTTGCGTAATACGCGTTTGCAACTTCATAGTGTTTCTCCGATAAAAAAGCTGACGCGATTAACGCGGGGGCATACGTATGGCGCCATCCAGACGAATGACATCGCCGTTAAGCATGGGGTTGGTGATGATACTCTGCGCCAGCTGGGCGTACTCGCTCGGCTGCCCGAGACGACTGGGGAATGGCACCTGCTTACCCAGCGAGTCCTGCACATTTTGTGGCAGACCGGCCATCATCGGGGTGTAGAAAATTCCGGGCGCAATACCCATAACGCGAATACCGAGCGGCGCCAGATCCCGCGCGACCGGCAGCGTCATACCGACAATGCCACCCTTGGACGCAGAATAGGCCGCCTGCCCAACCTGCCCTTCAAACGCCGCCACACTGGCAGTATTGATTATGACACCCCGCTCTTCGCCAATCGGTGCAGCCGCAGCCAAGCGGGCTGAAAACTTGCTCAAAACGTTAAAGCTGCCAATCAAATTGATTTCAACGGTTTTGCGAAACTGATCCATAGGGTGCGGCGCATTTTCCTTGCCTACCGTTTTGGCGCCGGTGGCAATACCCGCACAGTTCACCAGTACACGGGCAACACCGTGCGCTTGCTCTGCCTGTTCGATCGCCGCGTTGACGCTATCGTCGTTGGTCACATCAACCTTGATGAACGTGGCGCCAATCTTTTCTGCATGCGCTTTGCCCGCATCTTCGTTCATATCGAACAGCGCAACTTTTGCGCCGTTAGCAGCCAGCATTTCTGCGGTGGCCGCACCCAGACCGGAGGCACCACCAGTGACGATCGCTGCAATTCCTTTGATTTCCATAAATACCCTCGATTGTTATTCCCTGCAGGAGTTTGCTTTTCACGCGAACTCCCAGCCATGTTAGATGTCGCTTGCAAGGCAAGCTCGCACAAAAAACGCTTAAACCAGTTCCACAGCCATCGCAGTGGCTTCGCCACCGCCCAGACAAATCCCGGCCACACCGCGCTTCAAGCCACGGTTTTTCAAGGCCGCCAACAGAGTGGCCATAATCCTCGCGCCCGATGCGCCAATCGGGTGGCCCAAAGCGCAGGCACCACCGTTGACATTCACTTTTTCGTGCGGCAGTTCAAGCTCTTTCATAGCGATCATCGCCACCACCGCAAAGGCTTCATTCACCTCAAACAGGTCTACGTCTGCCACTGACCAGCCTACGCTAGCCATCACTTTCTTCATCGCCGGTACCGGTGCGCTGGGGAAGTCATCCGGCTCGTGAGCATGGCAGCCGGTGGCCAATACTTTGGCGCAGATATTCATCCCCAGTTTTTTAGCTACGCTTTCACGGGTTAATACCAGCGCAGCAGCACCATCGGAAATAGACGAAGAATTGGCGGGCGTAACGGTGCCGTCTTTAGCGAATGCGGGTTTCAGGTGGGGAATCTTTTCCACCTTCGCTTTGCCCGGTTGCTCATCTACCGACACGGTGATGTTGCCGCCGCGCGTGGCAACTTCAACCGGTGTAATTTCATCTTCGAAGGCACCGCTGGCGATGGCGTCGTTGGCACGCTTCAAGCTTTCAATGGCGTATGCGTCTTGCTCTTCGCGGGTAAAACCAAACTTCTTCACATTGTTTTCGGCAAAGACCCCCATCGCAGTGCCCTGCTCGTAAGCATCTTCCAGACCGTCAAGAAACATGGAGTCTTTCACCACATCGTGACCGGCTCGCGCTCCGCTACGGTGCTTTGGCAACAGATAGGGTGCATTGGTCATCGACTCCATACCACCACCGACGATCACATCCGCCGTACCAGCCATCAGACTTTCGCAGGCCATAATCAGTGCCTGCATACCTGAACCACACATTTTGTTCACGGTGGTGGACTGGGCTGAACGCGGCAGCCCGGCGGCAAGCGCTGCCTGACGGGCAGGCGCCTGACCGAGACCGGCGGGCAGTACACAGCCCATGTAGACGCGGTCTACCGCGTCACCGGAAACTCCAGCGCGCTCAACCGCTGCTTTGATGGCCGCTGCACCCAGATCAGTGGATTTAACCGACGCGAAATCCCCCAGCAAGCCTCCCATGGGTGTGCGAGCATAAGACGCAATAACGACCGGATCTGATGACATAACAAACTCCTAATTAGACTGAATCAAGCTCGGAATTGCGGCGTATTGTAAGACTTTACGTAGCGGTAATTGCCAGCCCTATTCAGCGCCAAGCAAGCTCAAAGACTGGCTAACCCATTGAATAGCAATGTTTTCACGTATAACACTGATCGACAGTGTTGGGTATTAATAAGAGTGTATCTTAGCCCGAAGCCGTAACGTTTCCAAGTTGCCAGTCGTTAGAGCTGCGTGACTTTCAGCTCAATGGCCTGGGCTTGAGGCGGGTTGTGCAAAGCCGCTCTCAAATTGCCCACAACTTCGAGATAACGCGTGACCGATGCATCCTTTACCGGCCCGTAGCCGCCAATATCCCGAGCAGCGGCAGCCAGCTCAATGGCTATTGGCAGCGTTTCGACCGTAATCTGGCCTACCGTCTCTGTAATCAATGCCCGGTAATCGCTGATCAAACGCCGCTCCATTCTGCGCTCCGGGAAATAGCCAAAAATATCGAACGCCGTGCCGCGCAGGCGCTTCATCTTGGCCAACAACCGAAGTGCGCTCAGGATCCACGGACCAAATTCCCGCTTTCTAGGGCGACCGGTAGCCTTGTCCCTGCCTGGTAGTATCGGTGGCGCCAGATTCAGCGTCAGTTTGAAATCACCGCTGAATTGCTCGCGAATGCGCGCCATAAATTTTGGATCGCTATACAGGCGCGCCACTTCGTATTCGTCTTTGTAGGTCATCAGTTTGGCCAATGTGAGTGCGACCTGCCGGGCAAACTCCTCACCACCTGCAATCCCATTTACTTGCGCTCTTATCCGCTCCACAAAGCGGCGGTAGTCCTCGGCGTAAGTTTCGTTCTGATAGCGATTTAGCAACGCAGTACGGTTCGCCAATACCTCATCGACCGAATCCAGCGACACTAACTCAGGTTTGTCATTAATTTCTGCGGCCAAGGCTTGCGGGTCATGTGCTGCCAGCCGCCCCAGATTGAGAGTTCGCAGATTGCCTTCCACAAATGTGCCATTCAGGCGTATCGCCTGCTGCACCGACTCCAGACTGAGCGGCAGCAAACCTTTCTGAATGGCGAAGCCGAGCATCAGCATATTGGTGCCGATACTGTCGCCAGTCAGGTCAGTGGCCAGCTTGCTGGCGTGGATATCAAAGATTGCACCGCCGTCGAGCGCCTCGATAATCGCGTTACGCAGCCGCGCTTCACCCAGATCGAGGGTTTTGTTGCTTTGAAAATCACCGGTAGGTGCTACGTCGTTATTGAGTACAGCAGTGGTTTGGCCGGGCTTGACCGTTTTCAGCACCGGCGCATTGGAGCCGACAATCATATCGCAGGCCAGAATCACATCCGTCATCCCTTCGCTGAGGCGCGAGGTGTAGATGCCTTTCGGGTCTGGCCCAATGCGGATATGACTGGTGACCGCCCCGCCCTTTTGCGCCATACCGGTCATATCCAGAATAGTTGCGCCCTTGTTGTCGAGATGGGCCGCCATTCCCAGCAAGGCACCGATGGTAAGCACGCCGGTGCCACCAATACCGGCTACCAGCAGGTTATACCCATCATCACTTAGCGGCGCCATCGCCGGAGCCGGCAGTGAACTGATTAATTGCTCCAGACGCTGAGGATCACCACTGGAGCGCACCGCAATTTGGGCCCCTTCCACAGTGACAAACGAGGGGCAAAAGCCTTTAACGCAACTGTAGTCCTTGTTGCAGGTGGACTGATCAATCTTGCGCTTGCGCCCCAGTTCGGTTTCCAGTGGCAAAATGGAAATACAGTTGGATTGCACAGAGCAATCACCGCAGCCTTCACAGACTTCCGGGTTGATAAACAAACGTTTGTCCGGATCGTCCATCAGGCCACGTTTGCGGCGACGGCGCTTTTCAGTAGCGCAGGTTTGCTCGTAAACAATGCCGCTTACACCCTCGGTATCGCGCAGAATTTTCTGGATGCTGTCCAGTTCATCGCGGTGGGCAAGCCGCGCTTTTTCCGGCAAGGTATCACCGGCATAACGATCGGGGTTATCGCTAACCAGATAAACGGGGTTTACCCCTTCCGACAGCAGCTGATTCACCATGTCCAGCGGCGAAATCTGCTGCTCGACCGGCTGGCCGCCAGTCATGGCCACCGCGTCGTTGTAGAGCACTTTAAAGGTGATATTGGCGCCGGCTGCAACGGCCGCGCGCACGCCCAGAATGCCCGAGTGGGAATAGGTGCCATCGCCCATGTTCTGGAACATGTGCTTGGTATCAACGAACTGATGCACTGAGAGCCAAGGTGAACCCTCATGCCCCATTGGCATAAACTGCATGGTGTCGCGATCCATCACCACCGCCGCCAGCCCGTGGCAGCCAATACCTCCCATGGCTTTGGAGCCTTCCGGCAATTTGGTGCTGGTATTGTGGGGGCAACCGGAGCAGAAATAGGCCGGACGCACCATCGGGCCGCCGACGGTTTTGCTCTTTTCTTCCAACGCTTCAAACTGACTGTAACGCGCTTCGAGTTCATCGTCGGACAAGTTTAACTGGCGCAGCAGCGTCACTAGCGCATGACGGGCATGGCAGACGCTCAGTTCACCAACCGACGGCAGCAGGGGTTTGCGCTCCAGATCCAGTTTGCCGGCCAGTTTTGGCCGTTCGCTGTCACGCAAATCATAGAGCGCACGCGCAATCTGTTCTTCCATTACCGGGCGTTTTTCCTCAAACACCAGCACTGCGCGACTGCCCTTGGCAAAGTCATTCAAACCCCGGGCATCCATCGGCCAGACCAGTCCCGGCTTGTATAAGCGCAGACCGATAGCGCGGTATTTCTCTTGCGTTAGCCCTAGATCTTCCAGTGCCTGCCTGACATCCAGAAAGGCTTTACCTGCGGTCACGATAGAGAGATTGCGCTGTTCAGCGTCGATCACTACGCGGTCAATGCCGTTGGCGCGGGCAAAGGCGGTGGCGGCGGGCAGGCGGTAATTGACCAGCCATTCCTCTTCCACCAGCGCAGGCAAATTCGGGCGCAGATTCAGTCCTTCCGGCGGCACAATCACATCGTTCGGCGTGATATAGGGTTTGTGCGCATCCGGCAGCTCAATACAAGCTGAGAGATCCAGCGTATCGGTAATGGTTTTCAGGCCCACGTAGCAACCGCTGTAACGCGACATGGCCCAGCCGAACAGGCCGAACTCGATGATTTCAGCAATGGTCGCGGGATAGAGAATGGGCACCAGCGCCGCCATCAAGGTATTTTCAGACTGGTGGGCGCTGTCGGAGGATTTACCGCCGTGGTCATCGCCAGCCACAATTAGGAACCCACCCTTCTCGGCCGCGCCCTCCAAATTCCCCAACTTCATGGATTCGCAGGCGCGATCCACACCGATGCCCTTACCGTACCAGAGTCCGAAAATACCCTCGTACTCGGATTTTCCGAACCAATGCAGTTCTTGGGTTCCACGAATAGCACTGATGGCTAGTTCTTCGTTCAGGCCCGGTTTAAACACAATATTGTGTTCATCGAGCAGTTTCTGGGCACTCCACAAGGCCGAGTCGTAAACACCGAGCGGCGAACCCCGGTAGCCGGAAATATAGCCCGCGGTTTTCAGGCCCTGCGCGGCATCGCGGCGGGCCTGATCCAGCGGCAGGCGCACCAGCGCCTGATTGGCGTTGAGGAACACTTGCCCGCTGGTTTGCAGGTATTTGTCGTTGAGGGTGACAACAGGCTTTGACATTACATTCAGTTACTCAGGAGCTTGCTTGAGGCTTTCTGTGGAAGTGGGAGCTGGCCCTGCCCGCGAATCTTTTCTGGCTGCACTGCCCATTCGCGAGCAAGGCTCGCGCCCACACTGACTATTCTGAAATCACTTACTTCTTTCCAACCGGCGGCAGGTTATCCAGCGGAAAATCACAGTTGGCGTCGATGGTTTCTTGAATTTCGATCAGATTGCCCTCGGGGTCGCGGCCATACAGGGTTTTCACGTGATCCATAACAATTGGCCCGTCTTCCGGGAAGGTCATTCCCAGGCCCTTCAGGCGCACCAGTTCTTCTTCAATACCGATGGCATCTACACAGAAGTGGGTGTAGCCCTTGTCGTAAGGGTCGAGCCCCTTGGTATTATTGGCTGCAGGCTTCTGATACTCGAACATCTCCATATAACAGGTGCCCGCTTTGAGCATGGCGCCACGAGCCGCAGAATTTTTGACGGAAACGATACGATCGATAAATTCGTTGTTTTCCCAGCTGAAGGGCTCGCCAACCACTTCGAAACCAAAGGCCTCTTTGTAGAACCTGATCATTTTGTCCATATCGTGTACGTGAACCGCGATGTGGTGTATGCCTCTTATCATGGTGGGATTTCTCCTTGCTGCGTTGTCGGTCGCGGTCCGACGCTCGACGCCGAGCACCTGGCCATTCCCTGAGTACCCAAACAGTCTAATCCCTCCCCCGCCACCTCGTAAGCCACCCCACACAAGCAGGCAAGTGCCTATGCTGCCTCGGTCATTTAGGGGCTTACCCCCTATAGGCATAATGATTGCCATGCTGAATAAGATGCCCGAACCACGGATTCGGGCCTACCTCAGGAGACAGAACCATGAGCAAGACACTGATCCGCGGCGCAAAGATCTGGGATGCCACGGGCGCCAAGGCTTTCGCTGGGGATATGCTGATTGACGGTGATCGCATACAGAAAATTGCCAAAGAAGGCAGTCTGCCGACCGACGGCTGCGACCTGATCGATGCAAAGGGCATGTTTCTAATGCCCGGCATGACCGAAGGTCACGGCCACCTGTCATTTGACAATGTCACCGCCACTGAAAGCCTGATCACGCCACCGCCGGAAGAACATACCCTGCTTACTGCTCGCGTCGCCGAGCGCCTTCTCGATCAGGGGTTTACCAGCGTCTGGGGTGCCTCGGAAGCCAAACTCCGGCTAGGTGTTGCCGTACGCAACGAGATTGACGCCGGCAATCTCAAAGGCCCGCGCATTCGCGCCGGATCTCTGGAAATCTCCGTAACCGGTGGTATGGGCGACGAAAGCAAAGCTCACGATCCACGACCGGGTGGCCCTTCCCATATAATCGATGGGCCCGAAGAAATGCGTAAGGCCGTGCGGCTGGCCTGCCGCGCAGGCTGCGACAACATCAAACTGGATGTTTCCGGCGATCCGTTCTATCCAAATACTCCGGCGCATTCCACGCCCATGACGTATGACGAGGTCAAAATGGCGGTGGATACCGCCCACGCCTATGGCCGCAAGGTCAATGCCCACGTACGCTCCATCGGCGGCGCCCAAATTTGCCTGAAAGCAGGCGTGGATGTGCTGTTCCACTGCGAATTTTCCGACGAGGAAACGCTGGATCTGTTCGAAGAGCATAAAGAACGGGTCTACGTAGCGCCGACCGTCAGCCTGTTCCACACCCTCCTCTATGAAGCCGAACCCTATATGAGCGCCAATATTGCTAAGGCTATGGGAATCGACCGCTTGCTTGAGGCCTCGGCAATTACCCACAACGCCCTGCGCCAGCGCGGCATCAAACACGTCATTGGCGGTGATTACGGCTTTGCCTGGAGTCCCAACGGCACGAACGCCCGCGATGTCGGCTTCTTCGTTCAGTACTTTGGCTATACCGCCGAGGAAGCCCTGATCTGCGCCACCGCAAACGGTGGCGCCATGATGACCATGGGCAGTGAGGAAAAGCTGGGGCTACTCAAGGAGGGCTATCTGGCCGATATGGTGCTGGTAGACGGAGACCCCCTGAACGACCCCGCCGTGCTGGTGCCAGCCGACAACCTGAAACTGATAATCAAAGGCGGCGCGGTTCATAAAAACGCCATTTGACTCAACGTATTACAAGAACGCATTTACTAATGGGAGAGAGAAAATGACTGCCCAAGCCAAACTCGACAAAGGTGAAGCCCGCTGCCCCGACGCGCCGAGCACTCAGGAAATCATAGCCAAAGATTCCGTCGCTGCACCTTCGTGGGTTCGTTGCGAATCCTATGAATTCCTTGGCGATGAGGATATTCCGACCGACCGTTACTACGATCCAGAATTCGAGAAAAAAGAATACGAAAACCTTTGGACGCGTACCTGGCAGTTTGCCTGCCGCGAAGAGCATATTCCCGATGTGGGCGATTACTACGTTTACGACATCGGTCGCAAATCCTTCCTGATTACCCGTGTCGCAGAAAACGAAATACGCGCCTACTATAACGCGTGCCTGCACCGGGGCACCAAGTTGCGCGCTTCCGGCACCGATGGCTGTGCCCACGAGTTCAAATGCCCCTTCCACGGCTGGACCTGGAATCTGGACGGCAGCCTTCAGTTTGCGCAAAACGGCTGGGATTTCCCCCATGTTAAAGCGGAAGAATTTGAATTACCTCAAGCCAAAGTTCAGGTACTTGCTGGCTTTGTGTTTATCAACATGGATCACAACGCACCGCCGATGGAGCAATACCTTGGCAACGAGTTTATGAGCCACTTGAACGCGTGGAAGCTCGAAGACCGCTATATTCACTGCCATGTCAGTAAGGTGATTCCCGCCAACTGGAAGCTCACCATGGAGGCCTTCATGGAGGCCTACCACGTCATTGAAACCCACCCACAGGTTGCGCCCTCTAACGCTGACGCCAATTCCCAGTACGATGTGTTTGGCGAACATGTGGATCGCTTTATTTCACCACTGGGTGTGGTCAGCCCTCACCTTGCGGGGGAAATCACCGAACAGGATATTCTCGACCAGTTCACGCTCGGTGACAGTGGCGCCCTGGGCGACACCGAGCGCAAGCTCGGCGAAGGCGAAAGCGCCCGCCAAGCCATGGCCAATATGTTCCGCAAAATGTTTGAGGAAGCCGCCAACGCAGACCTGAGCCATATATCAGACTCGGAACTGCTGGACTGCTTTTCCTATACCGTATTCCCCAACTTGTTCCTGTTTGCTGGCGTTTCCCTACCGATGATCTACCGCTTCCGCCCGGTGCCCGGCGATCTTCGCAAGTGCTTGTACGAGGTCTTTTTCCTGCGCCCGCTACCAAAAGACGGCGAGCGACCCGACCCCGCAGAATGCGTGCATCTGGAAGAGCATCAGTCGTTCACCGAAGCCGAAGGCATGGACGAAGGCTTTGGTGTGATTCTGGATCAGGACACCGAAAACCTATTGCTGCAACAACAGGGGGTAGAAGCCAGTGCCAAACCCGGCATCACTCTGGGTAACTATCAGGAAATCCGTGTGCGCCACTTTGAACAGACAGTTGAAAAGTACGTCTACGGAAATTAACCCGCCCCCTCGGGGGAGCCACTCGGCTCCCCCGTTTTCACACCCCGAATTCACTTTCCTGCAGAAAAGCAGTAAACTTCCTGCGAGGTATACAACAGTGTCGACTACTTTCACGCAATTCTGCAAGGCTGATGAAATTCCGCCAGGCAGCAAAAAAGCCGCTAAGATCAATGATACTTGGGTGCTGGTATGCCACACCAAAGACAAAAAGCTGCTAGCCGTTTCGAATTGGTGCTCTCACCAGAAGAAACCGCTGAGCGGCGGTAAAATGCGCGGTTGCGCTATCACCTGCCCGGTGCACGGCGCGAAATTCGACCTGGAAACTGGCGAGGCACTGAACCTGCCAGCAACCCAGCCGGTTCCAAGGTATGAAGTGCGCGTGGTAGAAGACTGGATAGAGGTCGCCGTTTAAGCCATTCACAGCAGAATGGCCTCTCTCTCGCGGGGCGGTGCGACGATTCGCGAGGGACGGGGTGAGGGAGCCCAACCAGCTCATTCCCACCCAAAACGCCCCTCACACAAACTCTCTCCCGATGGAAGAGGGCTTTAAACGAGCAAGCACGTTATGACAGCAGAATTGAACACCCTGCGCGCCGAAGTTCGCGCCTGGCTTGAAGCCAACAAACCTGCCGCCTGGCGCCCGGCCATGACCAATGTCGCGCAAGAAGATTTTGTCGCCCTGCAAAAAGACTGGTTTGGCAAAATGGTCGACGCCGGTTACGCCACCACCCACTGGCCCGAAGGCTGGTCCGGCGGCGGACGCTCACTGTCCGAACAAAAAGTCATTTTTGAAGAAATTGCCCGCGCTGACGCACCGCGCCTGATTCTCTACTTTGTGGCCCTTTACCACGCCGCCTGCACATTGTTCGAATGTGGCAGTGAAGCCCAGAAAGAAAAATACCTGCCAGGCATTCTCAAAGGCGAAATCTGGTGTCAGGGCTTCTCCGAACCCAATGCAGGGTCAGATCTTGCTTCACTCAAAACCCGCGCCGAACGCCGTGGTGACAAATACATTGTTAACGGCCAGAAAACCTGGTCCACCATGGCCCAATACGCAGACCGCTGCTTGCTGCTGGCGCGCACCGACAAGTCTGGCCCACCACAGGCAGGGCTAACCTATCTGCTGCTGGATATGAAATCTCCCGGGGTTTCGGTGGTGCCGATTTCGCAGATCACCGGCGACGACGAATTCGCCGAAATCTTTTTTGACGACGTAGAAGTGCCGATCGAAGACCTTGTCGGCGAAGAAGGTAACGGCTGGGCTGTGGCGCAGGCTACGCTGGCTTCTGAGCGGGGGCTAACACTCGTCGAGCTTACCCAGCGCATGCAGTTTGGTCTGCGACTGCTCGCCGACACCATGAAGGCGCGTGGCAAAGATAGCGACCCGGTTATTCGCCACGAGCTCGGCGCCCTCATCCCTCAGGTAGATGCCGCCTGTGCGGTTGCCGATCAATATCTACAGAAACGCATAACCGGCACTGAGCAGGTGGGCGATGCCTCCATTGTCAAACTCTACTACGCGCAAGTGCTGCGCAAGCTGGTTGCGTTGGGTACCAAAGTGAACGGGCTGGAAGGTCAGTACCACGGCGGATTTATGCGCGGTGCCACCCAGGAAACCGGCAACTGGACGCTGGATTTCATGAACTCTTACAACTGGTCTATTGCTGGCGGCAGCAATGAAGTGCAGCGCAATATCCTCTCTGAACGTATGTTGGGTATGCCGCGCGAACCCAAAACCTGGCAATTGGACGAAGGCGGCAAATCATGAGCGTTGAATTAAATGAATTGCGCGATTCCGTCCGGCAGGTTGTTGACGGCCACGAGGGCTATGGTGCCGCTGCCCCGTTCTGGAGCCAATGCGTTGAACTCGGCTGGCTTATGGTCGGCATCCCGGAAGAGCTCGATGGACTGGGTATGGGCGATGCTGCTGCAACCGCCGTGCACTTGGAATTGGGACGAGGCCTCTCCGGCGCGCCGGCAATGACCACTATGCTGGCCATTGATGCCGTCTGCAACAGCTCTCTGGATGACAAGGCTGGCTGGATTTCCACCCTGATTAGCGGTAACGCGGCTACCGCAACACTGGCAGAATCCGGTGTTTCGATAACCGACGGCAAGCTGAGCGGAACACTTCAGGCAGCACTCTGCGCCGATATCGCTAGCCATGCGCTTGTATGGACTCAGGACCGGAAAACCCTCGTGCTACTTGATCTCAGCCAAACCGGCATAGATCGTCAACCGCGAAAAACTTGGGATGAAACCCGCTCGCTGTTTGATGTAGATATTCGCGGCATCACTCTGGCAGAACAGACCGTTCTCGCCACCGGGGAAGCGGCGGTTAAACAGATAAATCGTTTGCTGGCTCTGCGCGACTACGCACTGGCTGCCGACGCCATCGGCGCCGCCACTGCCCTGCTCGCCATGACCGTTGAACACTTAAATACGCGGGTTCAGTTTCGTCGACCACTGGCCATGTTCCAGGCGTTGAAACACCGCTGCGCCGATATGAAAACTGCTATCGCAGCGAGCGAGGCCATGTTACTCGACGCACTGAACAACACTGAGCCTATGACAAAAGCGGCGGCAGCCAAACAACTGGCCTGCCAAACCTTCATGAATACCGCCGAAGACTGTCTGCAACTGCACGGTGGCATCGGCATGGCCGATGAGCACCCCTGCCATTTGTTCCTGAAACGGGCCCTGCTCAACCAGCAACTCGGTGACAGTGAAAGCTACGAACACCGCATTGCCGAGCAGTTTCTGTCGACCCTATGACTATGCGTCAAAAGCCTCTCTCCCACGGGAGAGAGGCTGCACTGGCGGCGAGCCAGTCGCTACACCCTACCCATCCGATTTGCACAGAATGTCCAAGCAATCGCACAATGTGCTGAGAGTCCACTTGTGGGCTGGAGTAGCATCATTTCCATACTTGGCCGTCACTGCCATTGTGGTGATGAGCGACGCCTTAAACGTGAAGGAATGTAACCATGTCTGCACAAGCAAAAGATAGCACCGTTCAATTGGATATGAGCGATGTCGACAAGTGGGTTGGGAAGCCCATCATTTTTGCTGAGCTGTGGGACCCCTGCAACGCCACCGATATCCGTCGCTGGGTGCAGGCTATGGACTACCCCAATCCGGTTCACTGGGATGAAGAGTTCGCCCGCACGTCGAAATGGGGTGGTATTGTCGCACCGCAATCTTTTACGGTTGCCATGGACTACGGTCACGGCTGCCACCCGGCCTGTGTCGGAAAAATTCCCGGCTCGCATCTTATTTTTGGCGGCGAGGAATGGTGGTTCTACGGTTCGCCTGTTCGTCCCGGCGACAAGCTCTTTCAAAATCGTCGCTTTGACGGTTACAGCATTGCCGAAACCAAGTTTGCCGGCCCCACCGTATTCGCCCGAGGCGACACCGTTCACCGCAATCAGAATGGAGCCTTGATCGCCAAGGAGCGCTCCACCGCAATTCGCTATCTGCGTGAAGAAGCCAAAAAACGCGGCATGTACGACAAGGAGCAGCGCGTTCCTAAAAAATGGACACAGTCCGAGCTGGACGAAGTAAACAAACTTCGACTGGATTGGATCATGTCCAACCGCGAAGGTGTTTCACCTCACTTTGAAGAGGTAAACATTGGCGACAAGTTGCCACGCCGCGTCGTAGGCCCGCACAGCGTAGTCACTTTCGCATTGGAATGCCGCGCTCACCGCCAGAATATCTGGGGCACCTGGCGCTGGAATGTGCCCGAAGGCGTGTATGACCCGGCCAAGGAAGACGCCGGCTTTGCCGAAAATATGACTTACGATCACGAAGCACGCAAATTTGATCCGCGCCAGGGCGATGGTCTGTTCCACGGGCCCTCAAGCGGTCATATCAACGCTGACAAGGCCGAGGATGTGGGCATGGGCGGCGCCTACGGCTACGGCGCGTCGATGAGTTCCTGGTTCCACGATTACGTGGCTTACTGGGCCGGGCACAACGGCTATATCTGGCACTCGAAGTCCCAGTTCCGCCAGCCGGCCTTCGAAGGGGATGTGACTTACATCGACGGCGAAGTAATCGACAAAATTGAAATGTCCCCCTATGGCATGCCGGTGGTTGTGGTGAAAGTGAAACAGACAACACAGGATGGAGATGTGATTTTGAGTGCCACTGCGGAAGTAGAGCTGCCTTACTAAACGAGGTTTTTATTGTGGGAGCCAGCCCTGCTGGCAAATCTGCTACCAGCAGGGCCGCTCGCTTTCGGCCAACGGTCGCTTCGGAAAGCTCCCACTAGTGCTATTGTGGAATAATAATGAACCAAGCCCCCTCCCTCATCCATGCCCCGCCCCTTAGCGAAGAGCCCGGACTCGGCGCCCTCTCCCTGCCCGGCTATATCAAAGAAGTCACAGAGCGCTATCGTGACAACGAAGCGGTGGTCATGCACCACAACGGCCACGTTATACGCTGGAGCTATCAGGATTTGTGGGAGGAATCCGTCGCGGTAGCGAGATCCCTGATTGCTTGCGGCGTCAGCAAAGACACCCGTGTCGGTATTCTGATGACCAATCGTCCGGAATATCTCAGCGCCTTATTCGGCACTGCCATGGCCGGCGGGGTCGCCGTCGTCATCAGCACCTTTTCAACACCCTTAGAGCTAGAGCATTTGCTGAAGATGTCAGAGATCTCGGTGCTGCTCTACGAGGATCGAGTACTGAAAAAGGATTTTGGTGCCATCCTGTCTGAACTGGAGCCTGCGCTGCACGCGGCTGCGCCGGGCGCTATCGACTCCCCGCGGTTACCCTACCTGAAGCACCTGGTTAGCCTGAAGGGTGTCACCGCGCTCGAAGGCAGCTCTCCAGCGACAATAGCCAGCAGTCTCAACTGGAACGCATTTATTGTCGAAGGCCAAAACATAGCTGAAAGCACCGTGTACGCGAGGGCTGACCAAGTCCACCCCTGCGATGCGGGTGGTTTGTTTTTTTCCTCGGGAACCACCAACCTACCCAAGGCCATACTGCATTCCCAACGCGCCTTTACTCTTCAGTTCTGGCGTTGGCCTCGGCTGTGGGGGCTGGATGAACCCTGCCGCAGCTGGACTGGCAACGGGTTCTTCTGGTCCGGCCCGATGACCATAATTATCGGCACAGCATTGTCCACTGGCGGCGCGTTGATTCTCCAACCCCTGTTCGATGAAAAAGCTGTTCTCTCCCTAATTAAGAATGAGCGAGTGACCCTGATGAATGGCCGCCCACATCAATGGGCGCGGCTACAGTCTTTGCCCGACTGGCTAAACGCAGACTTCAGTACCTTAAAGCAAATCACCAAGGGTGAGCTGATACTCGAGCACCCTACGGCCAATACCGAGTGGGAAATGCCAAACGCATTTGGCACCACCGAAACAATGAGTATTTTGTCGTCCTTTGTCGCCGGCGATCCGGCAAATGCCGACGCCCGAAACTTTGGCACACTGCTGCCGGGCAACGTGATGAAAATCGTAGACCCACACACCGGCGACATTGTTCCGCTAGGTGAGCGTGGTGAAGTCTGCATAAAGGGCCCAACCTTGATGAAAGGCTATTTGGGTAAAGCGCCCGAGGAATGTTTTGACAGCGAAGGTTTCTATCGTACCGGCGATGGTGGCTATACCGACGCTGATGGCCACCTATTCTGGGAAGGGCGCCTCAACGACATTATCAAAACTGGCGGCGCGAATGTGTCACCGGAAGAAGTCGATAACGCCATTGCGGCCTTCCCCGGCGTGAAACGCACGCAAACCGTAGGCGTCCCCCATGACACACTAAGCGAAATGATAGTAGCCTGCATTGTCCCTATTGAAGGGGAAAGCCTGTCTGAGGCTGCGCTCACGTCCTTTCTAAAAGAGCGGCTCGCCAGCTTCAAAGTACCTCGCGAGATTCTATTCTTTTCCGAACAGGAGTTTCCGCTTACCGGCAATGAAAAGGTAAAAGCAGGTGATGTACGGAACTTGGCCATCAAACGACTGCAGAAACCCTCACAGGCTTAACTTCCTTTCCGGAGACCAGCCGCATAAAAACTTTTTCCGGCTTATCCAAACCCGTTAAACCACCGCGTTTGTATGAAAGGCAATAAGCAATAATAATTCCAATAGTAGGCCACAATAAAACGCTATTGGAGTAAGCAGATGAAAATTGGCATGACCTTGCCGGTAACCGAGCCCGGCTGGAGCCGCGATATACTCGTCCAATGGTGCCGTAGAATCGATGAAGGCCCCTTCCACAGCCTAGCCCTGGGCGAACGGACCTGCTTCCCTAGCCCGGAAATCATTGCAACGCTGGGCGCCTGCGCGGTACTAACCGAACGGGTGCAGTTACAAACCACCGTTATTGTCCTACCCACCCACAACCCGGTGATTCTGGCTAAGCAACTTGCCACCATTGATGTTTTCAGCGAGGGCCGCCTGACAGTAGGTGTAGGAACCGGCGGACGGGAAGAAGATTATCAGGCTTCAGGCACCAACTTGTCACAAAAGCGCATCGCCGTGATGGAAGAATTCGTGACTACGATGCGCTCCGTGTGGTCCGGCGAAAAGGTCGTCGACGGCGCGCTACTACCGGTCGAACCCGTGCCGTATCAGCCCGGCGGGCCGCAAATACTAGCCGGCGTCATGGGCCCGAAAGGCATCGCCAGCGCCGCCAAATGGGCCGACGGCGTTTGCGGAATGAGCATGACAGGTTCAGTCGACGAAGCGAAGCAAGCGTTCATGCAAATTCGAGAAGCCTGGAAAACCGCCGGCCGCACCACGCAACCCGTGTTAAACACCGCATTCTGGTTTGCTCTTGGCGACAACGCCAACACCCAACTAGAAACGCATTTAACACGTTATTTTAACTGGCTCGATGACGACTCACGCCGGGCAATGGCACAAGCTGGCGGTTTTCGCGGCTCGACCAAACAGTTAAAAGATCGATTACAAGCCTTTGTCGACGCCGGGACAGACGAGCTTTTACTCATTCCCACATCGATAGACCCGGATGAAGTTGATCGCGCTGCTGAGGCCATTGCATCCCTGTAAGCATATTAGCGAGAGGCACTCTAACTATCTTTTGTGGCAATAGCCCCCGACTGAAGACAGCCCGAGCATTGGGTTTTGCTTCAGGCCTGCGGTCGCGGCCACTTTGAAGAATTTTTTGCATAAAAAAACCCGAGACTCAGTCGAATCTCGGGTTTTAAATTAAAGCTTGGCGATGTCCTACTCTCACATGGGGAAACCCCACACTACCATCGGCGATGACGCGTTTCACTTCTGAGTTCGGGATGGGGTCAGGTGGTTCCACGTCTCTATCGTCGCCAAG